>NZ_JBISEO010000012.1:0-101888 GCF_044383795.1 Paenibacillus sp. JSM ZJ436 | reverse complement strand
GAGGATGTGGCTAAGAAAGCAAATAAGAAAATGACAAAACTCATTCAAACACAACTACAGCAATGGATTGCCGATTTGCCCAGTTATATCAAGGCTTATCTGCCAAATTTAAGCTGCGAAAGTTGAGTTAGTAACTATAATGAAATCTCCTGGTGCATCAAGAATCTCCTCTAAATGCTTCAGTGCTGCCTGATTAATTTGATCTGAGCCACCTTTAACCTTACCCCATTTGCTGTTTTTGATTCAAAACATCATTGCAAAACTCGGCACTTTTCGATTGCCAAATACAATACTGGACTGCAGGGTCGACGGTTGCTCTTGGCTGGAGTGCTACGATAATAATGCAGTCGATAAACACCCTCGTATGAAATAAAATGAACAAGCGAGGGGACGAGTAACAATGAATCGGTACGATAAAGCATTCAAAGAAGAAGCCGTAAGATGAAGTGATGAGATTGGATCAAAGAAAGCCGCCGAGCAGTTAGGCGTATCCTACTATACCTTGCAGGAATGGAGAAAGCGAAGAACCTTGCACGGCGACGGAGCGCATATCGGGAACGGACGTGCTTATGTGTCTGCCGATAAAACTGCACGTGAAGTTGAACTAGAACGAGAAATTGGCGAGCTACGCCGAGCAAATAAAATTCTCAAGGATGCACTCGGTTTTTTCGCAAAAGACCGGAAGCGGTAAAGTCACGTCAGCTCTATGCTTACATCCGTGAACGACGGGATCGATAGACCGTAAAGGAGATGTGCGACGTGCTAGCTGTCAGCGAATCGAGCTACTATCGTAGCTTAAGCCTGGACCCAATCAGGAGCGCAGCAACGCCTTCTGGTCAAGATTAAAGAAATCATCGGAGAACATGAAGACAAAAGCAATTACGGTGTCCAGCGTATTCTGCTGAGGCTGTCACAATTAGGTGTGACGACCAGCTACAGTACCGTCTATCGCATCATGAAGAAGCACGGACTGCTGAAAAAAGTGAAGCGTCATCCAAACGGCATTACACGTGAGGATGCTGCAGCTCAATAGAGCGATCTGATTCAGAGAGACTTCAGATCCTCAGCACTCAACCAAAAGTGGCTATCGGACATCACCGAAGTTCCTTGTTCAGACGGGAAGCTATATCTGTCCGCGGTACTGGATTGCTTTAATGGAGAGATCGTGGGGGTTGCGATGGACGACAATATGCGCAAGAAACTCTGCGTTCAAGCCTTTGAGAATGCCTGTAAAGCAAAAAATGCTCGCGGAATGATGTATCTGAAGATGATCGATTTAATATAGGCCATCGGATAGCGCTCCGTTTTGATCTTGTACAGCTTTTCTTTCTTGAGCGTAGTAAAAAAACTCTCCATTCTTGCGTTATTATAACAACGTCCCGTACCACTCATGCTTTGAATGGCATCACGTTTAGCTAGATGGTCTACTACAACAGGCGGTGGATCTAAATCTCCAATCTAGGAGGTTGGCCGCCAGCTATTTATCGTGAAAGCATGCTGTCACAAGCAGCTTAATAACGGGATTTCTGTATGACTTGATCTAAACAATCCCTTGCTATGTTTAAGGCACACAAGAAAAACCCTGAAGGGGAGCACCTTCAAGGTTAAAATTCTTTCCTTAAATATTTTTATACTCATTTTATTCTAGCAACTCTAATGCTTCTTTAAGGATTTCATTTTCAGTATTCTTAAACGTTGATTCAAGAATACTTTTGCATTGCTCTTTTTGTTTATCTGAAAGCTCGTCTATTACATATTCAAGCAATAAAAAAGCTTGCATACTGACTTCGAGACTTGAAGAACCAATAAAACCTGCAATAGTGAATATATGTGCAGTGTAGTCAAAGTTCTCTAGTGCATACAACAATGTTCCTCTACTTCCTGTAGTCTTAGGATGAATTAATACCCCTATCAAAATATCTACCGCTTTTTCATTACCAATATCAGATAAGGCAATAGCTATTTCATTCCTCAGTATATTATTATCTGTAGCCTTAAGGTTATTTAACAGTACCTCAAGATACGACTCGTCTTTATTCTCACTAATTAATCTGATTATTTCTATAGCCTCATCGATTTTGCCTTCACGAATAAGATCGTCTAATATATGAATCTCCATAACGTCACTCCCCTATTTAACTTTAGGTTTACCCATCTGAATCCAATATTCATAGATTGATTTTATTTCATTTTTATTATCAAAATCATTACCGCCAAATTCTTTTTTACCTGATCTGTGCCACCATCTTACAAACTCTTTATTTTTGTCATAACCATACCAGTTGTCCCTACTTGATTTAGAACCGCCCCTCAGTTGCGTACCCTTTTTCGCCCCTAATAGTGTAGTAATACCTTTCTTAGCTAATGACTTTCCCCACATAAAGCCATCAATAAAGTTTGGAAACCCCTGTTCTATTTGTTCAGACATATAGTTAGATAACAATCTTTGTCTAAGTTCTAATTGAGTATCCCTGTTTAAGTTATAGTAGTAATTATTATCTCCTGCAAGCCAGCGAACATAGGAATAGTCATTTGTATATGTCGTCCAATAATTAAGCTTGACTTGGTAAGAAGGAATTGTAGCTTTGTTCCTAATTGTTCCTGTCATAACCCCATTCCAAAGAACTGGACGACCACTAAACTCTTTGCCCTCACCAAGATAAACTGAACCCTCCAAATTACATGTACCTGCGTGAGCATATTTTCCGTCTGCCGAAACGCAATAGTGTCCCGTTGGATCTATATTTGTCAGCGGAGTATTCTCCACATATACATACGGATTCAAGCTGCTCGGGCGGTTCATGTACCCTTCAAATGTATCCTCCTGGATAAACCGTCCCAATCCCGGATCATACCAGCGGCTTCGCAGATACTGCAGACCCGTGGCTTCATCCCAGTACTCGCCAGAGTAGCGGAACGGGTTCTCTGCCGGATTCTCTGGTCCGTTATTCTCTGACCCGGCTTGCTGCTCGCTTCCTGGAAGCGGATTGCCCCAGATATCATAGGCATATTCACTTACCAGCGTCCCGTCCGCCAGCCTCAGTGCGGTGATGTCGCCGTGTCCATTTTGCAAATAGTAGGCTTTGCCCTCGGCATCTTCCCGGTAAATGAGCTGTGCACCGCGCACATAGCGGGCTTTAAAGGTCACTTGCCCGGCATGGACGCTCTCACAATCAACTCTCAAAATTAACGGTTTCATAACCGATTTTTAACAAGCACCAATCATCATCAGATGCTGGCTCAAAGCCAATTCTAATTTTCGGGATATTGAATTTATGTTTTAATTTAGATGCTAGGCACCGTTACATTTGACAAAGTGTGGGGTCTTTCATTCAGGTCCTACTGTGGAAAACATAAAAAAAAAACCACAAGGCACTAATCATTCGCCTTGTAGTCATTAATATGTCATCACTCAATATTTTTTTTATATTCATATTCTATTTCCACATCTTGAAATTGCGTCTCTTGCTTAAAAACTTCACTCGAATAAAAAGAAACATGAATTTTATTGTTATTACTCCAATCCACTTCGAAATTGCCCTTTGAAATGTAAATGTTACCTTTTTGATTAGTTAAATCTTCCCCTTCTTCAAGAATTGACAACTGATAAGATTCGTCAGTTGTTGCACCGCACGCTCTTATAAAGATTACAGCGCTTTTGCTATTGTCAGGCGAGTCGAGCTTTTCAACAACATCGTTAGTGCATAAATCACTATCACAGGATGTTAATAACATAGAAGATAGAATTGTTATAAATATTAATAATGTTTGTGATTTCATACATTCTCCTTTATCTATTTATGCCATTTTTTATAAATTTCTATACCCTGTAAAATTCTTCTGGTATCCCTTGGATCGTCACCAAAACTAGTGAAGTCTAGTCCATTTATTGAAATAGTTCCAGCATCTATTTGTGCAAACCCAGCGCCAGCAGTCAAAACAAGATCTGGAATATTCATTACCTTCCCAAAGTAGCCATAAGAAATATTCCCTGGAACATCCTTATCAATAACTTCACCAGTATAAATAAAATGAGAATGTTGCCAGCCAGGCTGATTTTTTAAATCCAGTACCGCTTTGTTTCTTACAATATTGTAAAAATCCTCTAGATTTTGAGCGAAATTATTATCAGTCCTTTCAGAGTACATATACTCGTATTGTAGCATTAAACCATTTAGTTTTTTGGTTACATCAATAACAGTATAGTAATCCAGACCCAATGAAGATGTAACTGTGTAACCATTGGGGTTGTTTCTTTCATCATAACGCCCAATGATGTTTCTAATCCTAGTAGCTTTATCACTTAATTCTGCTTTTTTCTTATTACTTGCTTCTTCATACTGAATTTTCATCTTAAGAAGTACAGAATCCGCTGGGTTACAATCGTAAAAGTTCTCATTTGGCAATACCCCACAATGACCTGAAGGATCCACATAAGTCAGCGGATTATTCTCCACATACACATACGGATTCAAGCTGCTCGGGCGGTTCATATATCCTTCAAATGTATCCTCTTGGATAAACCGTCCTAGTCCCGGATCATACCAGCGGCTTCGCAGGTACTGCAGACCCGTGGCTTCATCCCAGTACTCGCCGGAGTAGCGGAATGGGTTCTCTACCTGATTCTCTGTTCCGGCTTGCTGCTCGCTTCCTGGAAGCGGGTTGCCCCAGATATCATAGGCATATTCACTTACCAGCGTCCCGTCCGCCAGCCTCAGTGCGGTGATGTCGCCGTGTCCATTTTGCAAATAGTAGGCTTTGCCCTCGGCATCTTCCCGGTAAATGAGCTGTGCACCGCGCACATAGCGGGCTTTAAAGGTCACCTGCCCGGCATGGACGCTTCCCTCTGCAATGATATTCTCTCCATCGTAGTAGTAACGGGTGGTTGAAGAAACGCCATCCTTCGTCTCTGTCCGCTCGGCCATCAGGCCGTCGCCGTTGTACCGATACGTGACCTCAGCCCCTCCGCGCTGGACGGTGCTCAGCTGCTCGGCATCATCATAGGTGTACTCTACGTTGTCCGTATGCGGCATCTGAATACTGGACTGCAGTGTCAGGCGGTTGCCCTTGGCATCGTAGGTATAGATCTCGCTGCCTTCCGTGCTGGTAAGAATACGGTTCAAAGCATCGTAAGTGAATTGTCCGCTTCGGATCCCTTCGGTTCGATGGACGATATTGCCATTATTATCATACCCGTATTCATAGGTTTCGGTAAATGCGGGTCCCGATTGGGTCAGCGTGCTCAGACGGCCAAATCCATCCCGAAGATAGGTGGTTATCAGCTGTCCGTTAGCCAGCTTGGTCTGGTACAGCTGTGATGATTTTTTATAATTCAGATCTGTAGTGTTCAGGTTATCCCGATAGATATATTCCGCTTCCAGGCTGCCGCCCGTCCGTACCTCTTTGAGCTGGTTGTCCTGGTTGTATATATAGGTGGCAATGACCCCGAACGGATCCTTCATGGTTTTGCGCAGGCCATTCTTATAATAGGAGTACTCCAGCGTCTTTCCGTCCGGATAAGTAACCTTTTGCAAAAGATTGTCTTTCTGGTAAACATACTGCGTCGTTCCGGTTTCATCCGTCATCGATTTACGCAGACCGTTCTTATAATACGTAAAGCTGCCGTTCTTGTCTCCACTGCTCCAGGCTTGAAGACGATTTCGTTCATCAAACTGATTCAGGACCGACTTCGCGTTTCGAGTTGTTCCTCCCGTGATGTTGTGGTTGTCGTCATAGGTATACATCTCCGTGCCCAGCACCGAGTCCTGCTTGGATAATCGGCGGCCCAGTTCATCATAGCTATAGGCTATATTGGAGAGGTCCGGAAACACCTTGGATGTCAGGCTGCCCAGCTTGTTATATTGATATGTGGTCTGAAGCTGCTGCTCATCAACGGATTGGGTCACATTTTGCAGACGGTGCAGTCCGTTTGCAGTAAAGCTTGTTACGCTTCCGTTTCCATCGGTGGTTTGGGCAGCAAACGGATCGCCGTTCACTTCATACGCTGTTCCATGGCTAATGGTACTGCCGGTAATGCCATCCTCCCGCTTCGTTTCTGTTTCCCGTCCAATGGCGTCGGTTGTCGTCGTGATTTTCTCACCGTAGTCTGTGGTGGTAGTTGCTTGTTCCATCATAGCATTATAAGCAAACCCCAGTACTCTTCCTTCGGCTGACGTCTCGGATTTCAGGTCTCCATTGGCATGATATTCATAATAGGTTTTGTGTCCTTCGCCATCCTGGGTGTAATCCAGCTCGCCAAGGTCATTGTAATGATTGGTTTCTATAGGATAGAAGCCGTCTTCTTGCTGAAGCTGAATCTGATACGGCCTGCCTATTGCGTCATAGATCTGCTTCGTCTGACGTCCTTCCTCATCACTATGCTGCATAATCATCATCTGATCAATCGTATCGTACGTATAGCTGTAAGTACTGGAGCTTGAAGCTGCTTCATTCTGTAATCTTGGATGTGTAATTTTAGTCAAACGGCCTACAGGATCATACTCATAGCTTTGACCCGCATCTTCTGGTGCTCCCTTCTGGACGGCATTGCCGTCATAATAACGGGTTACACGGCCGGTTGGGAGATCGTACTCATATCGCTCCTCTATCACTTTATTGGTGCCATTCTGAGTAACGTGCTGCTTAATTTTGGTCGGGTAAGCGTGTTTGACCGCTGCTGCATATTCAATCTCTGTATGCTGAACCTTGCCATCCTCAAGCGCTAAAGATATATCTGTTGCATTTCCATAACTATCGTACTGATACGAAGTCTCCAGCTGCGCAGTTTGTCCATTGTCGTCCTTGTAGGTTCTAGTCTCCATGTTGATCTGTGGATACTGCGAATCCTCTGTATAAGCAACATCGTCCACAGTAATACCTGAAACCAATGTTTTCTGGCTGATGAGGAGCCCAGGATACTGCGTGGAGTACGTATACTGACGGGTATGTCCAGCCGGATCGGCAGAACTCAGTACGTTACCATATGTATCGTACATATAGGTAAAGGTTTTGGCTGCAGTTTGCGGAGGATTCACCGTATAATCCGTATTGGATTCCGTGACAGACAGCGCAAGTTTACTTGCCGGATCATACGTAGTATCGATTTCCTGCTTATATTCGCCGTCCTTCTCCCTAACGGAATGAATAATCTGATGGTCGGCGTTAAGCGTGTAGCTTCCTGCCAGTTTTTCCACGCGTTCAATATGTGTTGGATCGTTAGGATTGCTGATTGAACGCCATCTCACCATAGAACTTTGGACAGATGGGTCGGAAAAGTCCGTGGTATCGGAATAATCATAAGCAATGACATTTTTCTTCTTATCGATGCTCTCCCGCATCTCTTCGTACCGCTCAGCCACACGGAAATATTGCAGTGTTCCACTGCTGCCCATGCGCTTTACAGCAGGCTCTGATGTATATTTGTATACCGAACTGGCACCTGTCGGATATTGGACTTCAACCAAATTATTATAGGTGGTTTTGATTTCCGGTTCGGAGTCTGAAGTATCGTAATCAAAGCGGCCTTCATCTTTGCTGTAACTATAAGCAACCGTTTCCTGATTCTCATTCATGACAGAAGTTAAAGCCCGCTTCTTGTTCGTGTTGGTGATGAGCCGCTTGTTGTACGTATAGGATTTGCCAGGTGCATAAGTAATCACCACGGATTCCGGCGTGTACTCAAACGTAATTTCACGATTTAAAGTGTCAATGATCTTATCAATCTGTGGAAAAGACTGTTGTTCGTTGACTTGTTGATTCGTGTATTGAACCAGAATGACGTTGCCATACACATCCTTCGTTCCAATCCATTGGCCCGTGGCGTTGAAATACACTCCGGTTCCCATCGTATCGCTTAATTTGTATGCAGCCTGCTCACTAACCTCTGTTCCGGAGGTATCCTGGGTGGTCAATAACTCGGAAGATGGACCAAAGGTTACGTCGTGCAGTGGATAACCAACCAGTCCCTCACCTCCATCAGCGATGGGATAGACAGTGCCGTCTCCAAAATGGAGGTAACTCATTGTTTCCCGCTGTTCAATGGATGGGAATGCCCAGGACCATCCGATCCCCAGATTGGATGTTTTCTCATGGTACGTATAGTATTCGTTCTCATTTGAATAAACGACATCACCTGAGCTATTTGTAGATGGTGTGGCGTTTGGCTCCCAAATCATAGAACTACTGTTTTGATAGATTCTTTGTATCGTGAGATCCAGATTATTTCTGCCTGGAAGAGAAAAATCCGTCTCTACTCTCCGGAGAGTACCGGATACCTCAGATATTTGTTCTCCTTCATGTAAACCAGAGTATGGTGTGTTCCCTGCTATTTCATAGATGGAATACGGAATGTCAGATGGTACTGTGACTAATGGCAACTCCTCTTCTGCTGCGTATGCCAGTGGAGTCGAGATAGGAATCAGCAGTAAGCTGATCGTCAGCCATATATTTATAAACTTTAAGATATTTTTGTTCACGGATTGTTCTCCTCATTTCTATGGAATAATGCCTAGTACTCGACTTGAATTGAGATGATGAAACTTGACGTCTACGCCCTGTTTAAGGAACCGGTACAAATTCCCGTTGGATCAAATTACCACTGGAATCATAGGTGAACCGGATTCGGTCGCCGGTTGGAAAGTCAATAAACTGCAGCCTGTTTTGTTCGTCATAGGAATAGGTAAAGAGCATGGCTGTCTGAATCACACTTTGAACGTCCAGCATTCCTTCGGTGTAGTAAATTTGCAGCATCGGTCTTAATGAAGCATCTGCTTCATCTGCAGAGGAGAGAGAAATGAATTCATTCTGTTCTTGTAACTGCAGCTTCAGTCCGTAATTATCAAATTCTCCCGAGAGCCAGCCAGTTAGCAAATCTTTTTCTAATTCAATGCTCTGTAGTCCTGTGTCGGAAAGTGTTTGTTGTCCGTAAGTATTGTCCGCATCACCTTCATAGAGCTGGCTTGCAGCATCTGAATTTAACGCCACTGGCTCTATATTGCGTAGAACGTGCAGTTCGCTTACTGCACTCAAATCCAATACATTGAATGACAGCGATGATTCCAGAATGTTAACTTCTTTCGGCAGCATAGATAAATCAAACTGCATCGAGGTGCTGTGATCGCCTGACTCTTGTGAATACGAGGATAAACTGACTTTACTACTTAGCATAACCGGGTAAACCAGGCCATTTTTATCGTATGAGATTTCCAGAATACTGGAGTCTCTTTCCTGTATTACTTTTTGAGTGACTTGTCTAGTCTGCCCGCTAGCATCCTGCACCCAGGCTTGACCCAGCCTCAATGCTCCAGATTCAAATAGTTCGACATTGTCTTTAAGTTCAAAATTGAATTGAGACGGTGCCTGGTCAGATTTTAAATATAAGGATTGGACAACTCCACTCGGAGTTAAATTTATTTTCACATCTGTATCTGTCCAGACCTGCTTAAATCCTGCTTTTCCTTTACTTAGCAGGCTGTTATCTACATCAGCAGGGATCGTATTTAAGGGGAGAAACGAAATTAGGCCGCCATTATGTCCGAAACTAAATCCTTTTTGAAATGATTTATGTATTTCTATGCTGTACGGAACTGTTTGGGAGGTATATATAAATTCTTGTTCAATTGGTTCGTCGAGAGGTTCTTGTGGAGTAAGTTCTTGGAGTGTTGGTTCTTTATAGACGCTGTCAGACACAGTCGGAAGAATCTTTTCTTCAAAATCGAGTACAATGTCCTGGTAAACTCCTTCCTTGTCTTGATAATGCAAAGGAGTCAGCGATATAACTTCTTTGTAACTACCGTCACTCAAAAGATATCTTTTACTGTAAAGTGTGCGTTTGCTGACCTCTTCTTTTTCAATTTGCGGGGTCTGTAATTCCTCCTTCGCTGGCCTCTTTGCTTCTGAAACCGAGGGTGCTGGCAAAGAAGCGTCAAGCAGGTTAGACTCCGTCTTCGCCAATACTTCATAAGGCAAGCTAGCTGTGCTTGTCACTGCAAGTACTAGAGTTGCTAATAATTTAAGATGCTTTCTTTGTTGCATTTGATCAATCCTCCGTGCTGGTTATTTTGCCCTAACCACACTCTCCAACTTTTCAACTATAAAAAAGGTTCTAAAAGACTAGGAAAAATATGATTATATAAAGGCATAGTGTGTAGTTAACCATTTTGAGAAATTTCAATCAAAAAAATATTAATTTATCATCAGGAATATTGGATCATTTTGCTCACACCGCACATTCTTTCAGTACCACATGAATGCGAAAAAAGCAGAGGTTTCCCTCTGCTTCACGTTGGCACAGCCGACTTAAATTCCATACTCCATCATCGCTTCGCCTTATAAAACTCATGATACAGCTTCATGAGCGCCCGCTTCTCAATCCGCGAAACATAGCTCCGCGAGATCCCCAGCTCCTTCGCAATCTCCCGCTGGGTGCGCTCCTCTCCGCCATGCTCCAATCCAAATCGCCCAATGACCACTTCCTTCTCCCGGTCGTCCAGGATATCGAGGTTGCGGTAAATTTTGCTTTTCTCGATCTTTAACTGCACTTTATCCACGATATCGTCCGCTTCGGTTCCTAGAATATCGATCAACGTGATTTCATTGCCTTCTTTATCTGTGCCGATCGGATCATGCAGGGATACATCCTTACGCGTTTTTTTCAAACTGCGCAAATGCATAAGTATTTCGTTCTCGATACAACGAGCGGCAAATGTTGCAAGCTTCGTTCCCTTGCCCGTTCGGAAGCTTTCGATCGCTTTGATTAGGCCGATGGTGCCGATGGATATCAGGTCTTCCAGGTCTTCGCCGGTGTTGTCAAATTTCTTCACAATATGAGCCACCAACCGAAGGTTGTGCTCAATCAGCTTATTACGCGAAGCTGCGTCACCTTCAGCCATTAGCTGTAGATGCTTCGCTTCCTCTTCTTCGGTCAGGGGCTGGGGAAACGCGTTGTTTTTCACATACGACACTAACAGGCTTAGCTCTTTGATGAACAGTGCAATAGCGGTAAACAGTCCAGGCACAGGGGACACCTCCTGAAGAATACAATGCAACCGGCCTCTTGCCGCGCTCGGTTTCCAGTCTGTTCATTGTATGTGGGCAGGAGCCCAGTCGTGCCTGTACGTGAAAAAGTTCCTATTCTTATGGCACTGCATCACGCCTGCTGAGCCGTGCAGCAACGGTTTTTCCTCAGCGGATGGGCCGCTCTTGCTTGAATCTCCTTCCCAGCGGGTAAAAAAAGCATGTACGCGCCTTTCTTGGTGCACACTGTACAGTATGATTTTAGGAAGGAGTGACCGATCATGACTGAAGCAAAGAAGATTGCATTTTTGCTGGCTAACGATTTTGAAGACTCGGAAATGAAAAACCCATATGAGGCTATGATCAAAAATGGCCACGATAACGTAATTATCAGCTTGAAGGAAAATGAGGAGCTAACAGGCAAGCAGGGCTCGGTATCCTACCAATCCCACCTGGCTGTTAAAGACGCGCAGGCATCCGATTATGCTGCGGTCATTATTCCGGGCGGTAAATCTCCATCCCATCTGATGGACGACAAGGATATTCAAGCCTTTGTTCAGGAGGCGGATCAGAAAGGGCTGACGATCTCGGCCATCTGCCATGGTCCGCAGATCCTGGCGGCGGCCGGCCTGCTGAAAGGCCGTACGCTGACGTCCTATCCCGGCATTCAGGACGAAGTTCGCGAAGCCGGCGGCCAATTCGTGGATCAAGAAGTGGTAACGGACGGTAATTTGATTACGTCCCGTACTCCGGAGGACGAGCCAGCCTTTATTCAAGCTACCCTGGATGCTTTGGGCTCAAACGCTTGGTAAAGTCTGCCACAGTACGTAATATTGTAATCACAAACGCCGGAGGACGAGGTTCATCGTCTATCCGGCGTTTGTGATGTTTCTTCATCCTTACAGGTGAAATTCAGCTCACAAGTCTAAAGAACCTCAATTCTTCGCAGCCACTCCGCACACAAGCCGGTCCACTGTGCAACCTGCGGGTCCTCCTCCGACAGTCCGAGTCCATGACGACCATGAGGAAACACATGGAGCTCAAACGGAATTTGCTGAGCAGAGAGAGCGCTTGCATACATGAGACTATTTTCCACCGGAACAGCAGCGTCATCAGCAGTATGCCACAAAAAGGTTGGAGGTACGTTTGAAGTTACCTGCAGCTCGCCCGACATTTTACGAATCATCTCTTCCGATGGCTGCTCCCCGAGCAGATTGGTGACCGAGCCTTCATGCCGATGCTGTGTGAAGGAGATCACGGGATAGCACAGCACGGCGAAGTCCGGTCGAGCGCTGACGCGGTCAACCGGGTCTTCTGCATCCGGCTGTCCTTCTTCTGCCTGAATACATACGGTAGCAGCCAGATGCCCGCCTGCCGAAAAGCCTAGTACGCCAATCCGGGCCGGATCAATGTTCCATTCTGCAGCGCGGTGCCGGATCTGCTTGACGGCATGCATGCCGTCCATCTGCGGATACGGATATCTGGTCGGCTTCACGCGGTAGTGAACCACAAAAGCAGATAAGCCCAGGCTGTTCAGCCACTCCGCGATGGGGTCCCCCTCATGCTCGGCCCGGCGGAAGTAACCGCCTCCAGGAAACACCACGACAGCAGCATGGGGTGAAGCGGACTCCACGACATGTGGAACAATATATGGCTCGAATGAACCCTCTTCCTCCAGCTCAATCCCCGGAATATTCTTTTCCCACAATTTCATTCTTGATTCCCTTCCTTCTCTCTTGATGTATAGCATGAACGAACAGGCGCTATGGCAAGCCTTTGACATGATCTTCGCTGATTATAGATCATTCGTCAACCCGTAATTGTGCAAAATACAGCGGCTCGGCTGCTCTTGGCACCTCTCCTTGTTCGGTTACTGATTCAGGAATCCCGTTACGGTTTATTCGTTACTTATACCACAAAAAGCACAGCCCCATCTGATATTAGGCATCTCCAAAGCCCACTATACATGCTTGACGTTTCAACGGGCAATCCTAGATAGGCCAAGAAGAAAGGATGAGTGACATGGCTAACAAAAATCCACATTATGACGGCCGCTTTCCTGGAGTAGATCCCATTCCGGAGCCGGACCGCCCTGACCACGGAGCTACAGATATGATTGACGATGTCGTCGGCGGCATTCTCGAGAATAAAGACAAGGAAGAGATGAAGCGAGAGAACAGTCACGGCAATGAAACAGTGGATCGCAGACCGGGATATTTACCGGACGAGGACGAAGCCTAAAGAAGGATGACCGAGATGGTTTAGCCACTCTCGGTCATCCTTTTTCACATGTGCTAGCGGGGCGCGCGAGTCTCCCCCTCAACAATTACAGCCTCAAACGGCTTCAGCTTGTAGAGCCCTCCTTCCTCCACTGCCGGCAGTCCTTCATAATTTCCCAGCACCGCCACAGCTTGACCGGAATCTCTCTTCCACCCTTCAGGCCAACGTGTCGTAACCTCGTGATCTGCAAAGTTCAGCAGCACCAGCCATGTTTTTTCCTTATACGTTCGCGTGTAGCACATGATATGCTCCTCATCTTCCAGCAGCATATTGAAATTTCCGTAGGCCAGCACGGGCTGCTCCTTGCGCAAGGCAATTAGCCGGCGATAGTAGTGGAACAGAGAATCCGGGCGTTTCATGCTCTCCTCACTGTTAATATCTTTGTAATTGTCATTCACCGGGATCCAGGGCGTACCGCTCGTAAACATGGCCTGCGCTTCAGCACTCCACTGCATCGGCGTACGGGCGCTGTCCCGGCTGCGGGCATGAATCATGTCGAGGACCTCTTGCTCCGAAGCCCCCTCCTCCTCCACCATCCTCTTGTAGAAGCCAAGGGTATTCTTATCCCGATAATCCTGAATGGAGGAGAATTTCACATTGGTCATGCCCAGCTCTTCCCCTTGATACATAAAGGGAGTTCCGGGTATAGTATGCAAAAAAGTCGCCAGCATCTTGCCCGACAGCTCCCGCAGCTCCCCATCTGCGCCATAGCGCGGAAGCATCCGCGGGTGATCGTGGTTGCTTAGATACGTGCCATACCACCCTTTTCCAAACACCTCTTTGGACCACCGGTTCACAATATCCTTCAGCTCCTGAAGCCTCCAGCTCCGCACCTTCCACGGGTTTCCGCGCTCCACATCCATGCCGATCATCTCCATCAGCAGCACCATGCTAAGCTCTTTCCGTTCTGGAGCGGAGTAGCACACCGCTTCCTCCATAGAAATGCTCGGTGCCTCACCCACGGTTACGATGTTCTCATATTGAGAGAACACCTCTGTATGCAGCTCCTGCAAATAATCGTGGACCTTTGGTCCATTCTTGAAATAGCGCTGACCTCGCGGATGGGGATCCTCTGCCGGAGCATCGGGAAATCCGGGTTCTTTGGACAAAATATTGATCGCATCCAGCCGGAAACCGTCAATTCCCTTGTCCAGCCAATACCTGATCATTTCATACATCTCATGCCGCATGGGAGCATGCTCCCAGTTCAGATCCGGCTGAGTCACATCGAAAATTCGCAAATAATACTGGCCGGTCTGCTCATCCAGCTTCCATGCCGACTCCTCGGAAAAAGACATCCAGTTGTTCGGCTCTGCCCCGGCCACTCCATCTTTCCAGATGTAATAGCTGCGGCGCGGATGCTCCCGGCTGGAAGAGGCCTGCTGAAACCAGGCATGCTGATCCGAGGTATGATTTATAACGAGGTCCATGAACAGCTTCATCCCCCGGGCATGCACCTCTCGCAGCAGCTCCTCGAAATCCTCCATTGTGCCAAACGGCTCATTGATTTCATAATAATCACTGACGTCGTAGCCGTAATCCTCCATCGGCGACTTGCATACAGGGCCCAGCCACAGCATCGTAACGCCGAGACCCTGTAAATAATCCAGCTTTTCCAAAATACCGCGCAGATCGCCGCGCCCATCCCCGTCCGAATCCTTGAAGCTGATGGGATAAATCTGATAGACCACTCCTTCTTTCCAAAAAGCCCGCTCCATCAAAGACGCACCTCCGAATAGATTGTGTTATCTATCCTTAACCATTTCTAATATCACTCAGACGACTCCTATATTTCCACCATACTAGAATATAATTCGGACTTGCAATATGAACTCAAATGGAGTAATTTGTACATATATGAACCTGTTTGTTCATCATTAATTGATCATAAAGGAGAAATGAATCATGGAGAGACGTTTTGCTTCGCACCCGAATGAGGTTAAGCAATTTGATACTGACCGACTGCGCAAGGAGTTTCACATCCCTACCCTGTTTACACCCGATCAGCTGGAGCTTGTGCTGACCCATGAGGATCGCCTGATTATCGGCGGCGCTCACCCTGTACAAGGTGAAGTGAAGCTGGATACAGACATGAAGGAGCTGGGCGTGGAATACTTCCTGGAGCGCCGCGAGATTGGTATTATTAACGTAGGCGGCACCGGTACCGTTACGGCGGACGGAGAAGAATTCACACTGAACCACAAAGAATGCCTGTATATCGGTATGGGCACTAAAGACGTTATTTTTAAGAGCAGCGATGCTTCTAAGCCGGCCAAATTCTATCTGAACTCTGCTCCGGCGCATAAGGCATTCCCGGCAGCCAAGGCTACGCTGGAAGAGGCAGACTCCAGTGCACTGGGTGACATCAAGAACTCGAACGACCGCGTCATCTACCGCTTTATTCACCAGAAGGGCATCGACAGCGCTCAGCTCGTCATGGGCATGACCCTGCTGAAGGAAGGCAATATGTGGAACACAATGCCAGCCCATACTCACCCGCGCCGGATGGAAGCTTACATGTACTTCGACCTTCCAGAGGATGCAGCTGTTATCCATCTGATGGGACAGCCTTCCGAAACCCGTCACATCGTGATGCGCAACGAGCAGGCCGTTATTTCCCCGAGCTGGTCTATCCACAGCGGCGTAGGTACAAGCAACTATACATTTGTATGGGGAATGGCAGGAGACAACAAGCGTTATGACGATATGGACCCTGTATCCATGAAGGAATTAAGATAAGACCCCGGCGCAATTCATTAAGGAAGAGTGGATTATCTACATGAACCCGATTAGACGATATGAAAAAATTATGGAGCTGCTGCTCACCCGCAAGGAAATTACCGTCTCCGAGCTGAGCGATCAGCTGGAGGTTTCCGGGAAAACCGTTCGGGAGGACCTGACCCGTCTGGAAGAACAGGGCCTGCTGCTTCGCGTACATGGCGGAGCGGTCCTGGCCCAGAGCGACCAATTCGGCATCCTCCCGGCCAAAGAGCCGCTGACCAAGCATGGCGATGAAAAGGCAGCCATTGCCGAGATGGCGCTGGCCCGGATTCAACAAGGCGACATTATCGCGCTGGACGGCGGAAGCACTACGCTGGCGATTGCCAAGCGGCTGCCCAATGAGCCGCTGACGGTCGTGACCAATGATGTTTACATTATCAGCGAGCTTGCCGCCAAGGATGCGATCCGCCTGGTCGTCCCCGGAGGCTACCGGGTGCGCAATATGCTGGCAGGCCCGGACTCTGCTGCATATATCAGCCAGCTTAATATCCAGAAGGCTTTCATATCGGCAACAGGTGTTCATCCCGAGCATGGCCTTACGATTTATACCGGCGATTTGATCGATTTCAAGCAAGCGCTGGTCAGTACGGCACAGGAGGTGTACGCGGTGGTGCATCACCAAAAGTTTGGACAGACGGCTCTGCGTACCTTTGCCCGCCTGAACGAAATTACCGCTGTGCTAACCGACCGGGAATTGCCTTCCGACATCGGACAGGTGTATGAGCAGGCTGGAGTCACGATTCTCAAGCCGAACGAATGAATAAGCACGTATTCCTGATTTCTACAGAATTATAACGAAGGAGAGCTGAAGCACGTGAGTGTATTTGATTTGAGCGGCAAAACCGCAATTGTTACCGGAGCAGCCCGCGGATTAGGCCAAGGGATCGCTGTTGCATTGGCAGAAGCGGGAGCAGATGTAGTCTGCGTATCTTACAATAGCAGCGAGAACACAATGAGCAGTATTCGCTCATTAGGAAGAAGCACCTCCGGCATTGAAGTGGACCTCAGCGACCGCGACAAGCTGCAGGGAGCCTTCGATCAGGCGCTGGAGCTGACAGGACATATAGATATTCTTGTGAACAACGCTGGTGTAATCCGCCGGACTCCGGCTAAGGATCACAGCATGCAGGACTTCCTGGATGTCATTGACCTGAACCTGAACTCTGCCTTTTTCCTGTCCCAGATTGCGGGACGCCATATGATTGAACGCGGCAGCGGCAAAATCATCAACATCTGCTCCATGCTCTCTTATCAGGGCGGCATCAATGTTCCTGGCTATACAGCGAGCAAGCATGGCATTGCTGGTATTACCAAGGCATTGGCGAACGAGTGGGCCTCCAGCGGCATCCAGGTTAACGGAATCGCTCCTGGTTATATCGAAACCGATAATACGGAGCAAATCCGCAATGATCCTGACCGTCTGCGCTCCATTACAGATCGCATTCCAGCGGGACGCTGGGGAACTCCGAAGGATATCGGGGCTCCAGCGGTCTTCCTGGCCTCTGCAGCAGCAGATTATGTCAACGGACATGTGCTGTGCGTTGACGGCGGATGGATGGCACGCTAGACGAAATAATGACAAAGAGCAGCCCGGCCCTTGGAACTTTAATTCCAAGCCGGGCTGCTCTTTTATGATTGTATCTGGCGGAGCTACTCCTGTGGTTCTTCCTCCGCGCTGTCGCTGCCGGCTTCTGCGTCCTCTTCGCCGGTCTCTTCCTGCGGCTCAGTGTCCTCAACCAGACGAGGAACGATCACGGAGGCCAGAACCTCCTCATCCTCGGCATGGAGTGTGATCTTCTCCGGAATCTGAAGATCTCCCACCGTCATCTTATCTCCGACATCCAGTGCAGAAATGTCTGCCTCAATGGAGCTTGGAAGATCGCCCGGCAAGCCTTCTACCTCAAGCTCGGTCACCTGCGTTTGCAAGGTGCCGCCATTCTTGGTACCTACTGCTTCACCCTGATAGCTGACCGGGATCGTGACCCGAACCGGCTTATTCATGGAAATATGGAGAAAGTCTACATGAACCACCTTGCCGGCGCGCTGCTGTACATCCTTGATCAGCACGGGCAGAGATTCAGAGCCCTGAATATTTAGCTTAAAGGATTCTGAACGACCTTTATAAAACAGCTTGGCCGCCTCTTTCAAATCGACGGTTACAGGAACACTTTCTGTGCCTGCTCCATATACAACTGCCGGAACACCGCCGTTCTCCCGAATGGTACGCCGGGAGGCGCGTGTAAATTCATTTCGAACCTCAGCTTCCAGTTGAACACTGCTTCTTTTTGACGTCATCTTTAACATCCTCCTTATACGAAACAAGCTTATGTATCCATTACCCCTTCTCCTTGGTAGGTAATCATTTTTGAGGTAAGCGTTTCATCTCAGAGATGCAGGGTAATGATATGTACCCCTCTCTTAAATATATAAAAATGCCGCTTTGCAGGTGCAGCTGCAAAGCGGCATTTTTATGTCCGAATTCTCTGGTAGACGTTGAAGATACATGAACATGGAAGGGCTTCTAGGATGCCCTGCCGCTGAGATTATGGGGGCGAATATCAACACCATCGCTGTGAATGTGAATACGGATGGTCTTCTCCCCCTCCGGAACGGTAATAAAGCGGTCCTGCTCCCATTCCCGGGCTTCCCATTCATTCAGTCTGAGGATACAGCCAATCTTCTTCACGTCAGCCGCAGTATAGAACACGGCTCCTGCATCCCCGTCTTCCCGAGGAGTCAGTGAAACCTCGCCGTCCTGAACTCCCGTGCCCCAGACCCACAAATTCCAGCCGGCGTAATCCCCATCCTCCCGGTCGTATTTCACGTGAACCTCGGTCAGATCCGACTTCAGCCGCTCCGGATCCTCATACAATACCATACAAGACAGACCTTGTACGGTCACTTCAGCACCGTCTGCCGTGGAGAGCACTTCTGTACCGGCCTCCCGCTCATTAACGACAACATTCCAGCCATATGGGGTCGGCGGCAGCTCCACACTGGCAGCCTCCACGCCGCCATTGAACACAGCTACGATCTGCTTCCATTCGTCATTTCCGGCGTGGCTGTGGAGACGGTAGGCTACGACGCGGTCACTGCAGCGGATGATTTCCATATGCTTCTCAATCTCTTCTCTGCGATTCAGCCGAAAAGCCGGATGCTGGCGCCGCAGCCTAATGAGTCCCTGATAATATCGAAAGACCTCTGTAAACCGCTCTTTATGGCTCCATGAAATTGCGTTAATGGCATCCCCGCTGCGATAGCTGTTATGATCGCCATATTTCGTGCGAAGCAACTCATCTCCCGCATGGATCAACGGAATTCCCTGCGAGAGCAGCACCATGCTGTTGGCAAGCAGGCTGCGCTTCACCGCCTCGGATGCAAGAGCCTCTCCCTCTACCACGTCTGCATAAGGTGTGGCAGCAGCAATCTTTGGCATAAGCGGACTTCCGTCGTGCGGCCGGCCGTCTTGCAGCGGGATAAACCCGGCTTCATCCCATTTCCCCATCGTTACCAGCACCTTATCCCACAGGTTGAGGTTATCATGCACGGTTACATAGTTGACGGTTTCCGACGCCTCCAGCGCGAAATCATGGATAGAACCCATAAGACCCTCCGCGACGGCGCCTTCATACCAGGCTTCACCGGTAGCAAAGCCTTTGCCGCCGCCGTCATTATCCCCCTTGATCGCATGCCGGAAATCGTCATTAAACACGGCAAACCCTTTGCCCCGTTGTGTTCCTTTAACCGTCTGGTTCGCCAGCGGGCTGCCGCCTCCAGTCCATGGCTCGCCATAGATCAGGAGATCGGGAGCCACCTCCCGGCGGAGCTCCTCTACAATCTGAACCATGGTCTCGGTATCTATCAACGCCATCAAATCAAAGCGGAAACCGTCCAGATGATATTCCTCGGCCCAGTAGCGGAGAGAATCCTTGATGAATTTCCGAACCATCGGCCGCTCTGTAGCCAGCTCGTTGCCGACGCCGGAGCCGTTAGAGAGCGTCCCGTCATGATTCTGGCGGTAGAAGTACCCCGGTGCAATCGGCTCAAAGGGACCTTCCTCGACAGAATACGTATGATTGTAGACCACATCCATAATGACCCGGATCCCATGCTGGTGAAGAGCCTGAATCATTTCCTTGCATTCCACGATCCGGGTCTCTGGCCTTCGCGGATCCGTGGCGTAAGAGCCTTCGGGCACATTATAATGCTGGGGGTCATATCCCCAGTTATATTCGCCTTCCGGGTCCCAATTGGAGGAGGAGATCAGCTCGTCAACGGTCTTGAAGTCAAAAATCGGCAGCAAATGCACATGGGTCACACCCAGCTCCACCAGATGATCAATGCCCAGCTTGTTCCCGGCCTCATCGCGCAGGCCTGTTTCTGTAAATGCCTTGAACTTTCCTTTATAGGTCATGCCGGAATCCGGCGAAATTGAAAAATCTCTCACATGAAGCTCGTAGAGCACAGCGTCCGTAGGTGAGGCCAGCGGCGGTCTGGTATCGCTCTCCCAGCCGTCCGGGCTGCACTGCGCAGGGTCCACGATGGCTCCGCGGCGACCGTTCGCGCTGACAGCTCTGGCGAAGGGATCCACAGCCTCATGAAGCTGCCCGTCCTGCTGCCGGATCCGGTACATATAATACCAGCCGGCCCAATCGCCGCTCACGTTGGTTTCCCAAACACCGTTACCCTTTATGAGCATCGGATGCTCGCTGCCCCCGGACTGCGACAGGAGTGCCTCTCCCCCCTCGACGCCGTCATTTTTATACAGCATCAACGATACTTGAGCAGCCGATGGAGCCCACAATCTGAATGTGCTGGATGCAGCACTGTAGATGAGGCCAAACCTCTGATCAGTAATCTCTTGGATCATGTCCCTATTCATCATCATCACCGTCACTTTAAATGTAGATTCTAAGCTCTAGTATGGGCGCCTGATTGATAAGACAGACCTGCGGACTCAAAAAATAGGATATATATTTATGCTATGCCGTAGGCGCTAGGCAAGTTCGGGCCTATGTCTTTTATCGGAAAATTCCGCATCATCCATAAGACTTCTGCATAGCCTGCCAATAGCTCAGTCCTATTTAGACAGCTTGCAGATTACTCTCATTTTAGCATAAAAGCCCCCTTCATATTTTTATATTTTTGAAAAAGTATGTAAAAAAGAGGTATCCCTCGCTCTATGAAAGAGCAAAGAATACCTTAAATGTGGTTTGTAGAAGTCAACCTTGAAAAATTGAAAAAGGAAAATGCGCCTATGCCTTATTGGGAAACGGTGCTCTCTACCAGCTCTACGACCTCTTCTGCCGTACGCAGCTCCAGCGCTTTAGACGCCAGCTCCTGCATCTGGGCCTTAGACAGCCGTGAAATCTGACTGCGGGCCGGCAAAATTGAGGTTGCGCTCATGCTGAACTCATCAAGCCCCAGACCGAGCAGCAGCGGAATGGCTAGCGGATCTCCGGCCATCTCCCCGCACATGCCCGCCCAGCGGCCTTCCTTGTGAGCAGCGTCAATGACCATCTTCACCAGACGCAGAATCGCCGGGTTATACGGCTGATACAGGTAAGAGACCCGCTCATTCATCCGGTCTGCCGCCATCGTATACTGAATCAGGTCATTGGTGCCGATGCTGAAGAAGTCCACCTCTTTGGCGAACTGATCCGCCATGACAGCCGTTGATGGAATTTCCACCATAATGCCCAGCTGAATGCGGTCTGACACCGCAATGCCCTCTGCAGCAAGCTTGGCCTTCTCGTCCTCCAGCAGTCCCTTCGCTTCCCGGAATTCACCTAACGTCGCAATCATCGGAAACATAATCCGCAAATCCCCGTGGACGCTGGCACGAAGCAAAGCACGCAGCTGGGTTCGGAACAGATCCTGACGATCCAGGCACAAGCGAACGGCCCGGAAGCCCAGGAATGGATTCATTTCCTTGGGAAGATCCAGATATGGCAGCTCCTTGTCGCCGCCAATGTCCAAGGTTCGGACGACAACCGGCTTGCCCTGCATTTTTTCCAGAACAGATTTGTAGGCATTGTACTGCACTTCTTCAGAAGGCAGCTTATCCCGTCCCATATACAGAAATTCTGTGCGGTAAAGTCCTACGCCCTCGCCGCCGTTCTCCAGCACTCCGGTCACGTCATTCGGCGTACCGATATTTGCAGCCAGCTCGACGTGCACACCATCCTGGGTGATGGTCGGCTCTCCGCGAAGCTTACTCCACTCCTCCAGCTGCTTGGCATACTGTTCTTGCTTGTCACGGTATTGGGCTACGGTATCTTCATCTGGATTAATGAGCACGAGCCCTTCCAGTCCGTCAACGATGATCAGATCGCCGCTTTCGGCACTGGACAGTATCGACTGAGTTCCAACAACAGCTGGAATTTCCAGAGAGCGTGCCATAATCGCGGAATGCGAGGTGCGTCCCCCGATATTGGTGGTAAACCCTTTAACAAAATTACGGTTTAGCTGCGCTGTATCCGAAGGCGTCAAATCCTCGGCAATTACGATGACCTCCTCGGAAATTTCCGAAGGGCTCACATAATTCAGCCCCAGCAGATGCTTTAGCACGCGCTTGGTGACATCCCGCATGTCTGCTGCTCTCTCCTGAAGATAAGCACTTTTCATATTTTGAAACATCTCGATAAATTGATTCGCTGTCTCATTCAGAGCATATTCGGCAGCTACCGACTCTTCCCGAATCTTATCCTTGACGGGATTAATCAGCTCCGGGTCGTCCAGGATCAGAAGGTGAGATTCGAAAATCTCCGCCTTCTTCTCTCCCAGCTCCTGCAGCGTGCGGCTTTTGATGTCCTCCAGCTCCGCTCTGGAGCGGCTCAGCGCATCGTCCAGCCGGGCGGCTTCACGGTCAGCATCCTCAACCTGAGTATGCTTGACCGTGTAGTCCGGGTGCTCCAGAATAAATGCTTTTGCAATGGCGATGCCGGCCGAGGCCGCAATACCCTTGATGTTAGTCATTGAGCTCTCCCAGCCCCTCGTTCACCATCACTTCAGCCAGTGCGTTCAGCGCGTCCTCGGCGCTAGGCCCTTCGGAGATCAGAGTCAGGCTGTCACCCTGCTCCAAACCCAGGGATAGTACGCCTAGAATCGATTTCAAGGTTACTTTTTTGCCGCTTGCTTCTGCAAAGGATTCTGTGTCCTTAAATTTGTTCGCCGTGTTCACCAGTGCTGTAGCCGGACGTGCGTGGATGCCATCCTCGTCTGTAATTCTGAATGTTTTTTGCATGCTGATCATCCTCTTTCCTTGGTTTATGGTTGTTGTATAGAATGTACTTACCCAAAATTATTGAATCGTGATAATATTCTCTTCTCCGGCGGTGACGTTCCCCGTCTTGTTGAGCTTCACCTTGGATCCTTCCGGCAGATTCGAGAAAATCACTGGCGAAATGATCGAAGGCGCGTGCTCCTTCACATAGTCCAGGTCTACCTCCATAATCGGCTGGCCTGCAGCCACCAGATCGCCCTCCTGAACAAGCACTTTAAAGCCCTGTCCCTTCAGCTTCACGGTATTGACGCCGATATGCACCAGCACTTCCTTGCCGCCATCAGACATAATGCCAATGGCATGCTTGCTTGGGAATACATTGAACACCTTGCCGTAGACCGGAGATGCAATGGTTCCATCATGCGGCAGAACGGCAAAGCCATCGCCTGTCATGCGCTGAGAGAATACCGGATCAGGTACATTGGAAATATCCATCAGCTCGCCGTTAACCGGAGACACAATATCCTCCAGAATAACCGCATCGCCATCCAATGCCGCCTGCTGCTCCGCTTCGGCCGGCTTGACGTCCCCTGTTGCTGCTTGAGGTGCTTCAGCCGGCGTAATCCCGGACATGATGTCCTGGATTTGCGACTTGATCGTATCAGAGCGTGTACCGAAGATCGCTTGTACATTGTTACCCACTTCCAGTACCCCGGAAGCGCCCAGCTGCTTCAAGCGTTCTTTATCAACATTGCCCTTCTCCTTCACCTCTACCCGAAGACGGGTAATGCAGGCATCCAGGTGAGCAATATTGCTCTGGCCGCCCAGTGCCGACAGAATGCTGCCCGGCAAATCGTCCTTGCTTCCAGACCTTGCGCTCGCGCCGTCTTTGGCCTCTGACGGCTCCTCCCGACCCGGTGTCCGCAGCTTGAACTTGCGGATCGCGAACCGGAACCCGAAGTAATAAATGACCGCCAGGATCAGACCGACAATGATGACGTTCCACCATGGCGTCCGGTTTGGAATGACACCGAAGATAACGTAGTCAATCAATCCGCCGGAGAAGGTCATGCCGATTTTAGTGCCTAGAATGTGCATCGTCATGAACGACAGACCGGCAAACAGCACGTGAACCACGAACAGCAGCGGTGCCACGAACAGGAAGGAGAATTCCAGCGGCTCTGTAATCCCCGTCAGGAAGGACGTCAAGGCTGCAGAGCCCATAATGCCGGCCACATATTTTTTATGCTCCGGTCTTGCTTCATGATAGATCGCCAGCGCTGCCGCAGGAAGTCCGAACATCATGAACGGGAATTTCCCGGTCATGAAGGTACCCGCTGTGAATTCTACACCGTCCCGCAGCTGGGCCATGAAGATATTCTGATCACCGCGAACCAGCTGCCCGGCGCTATTCACATATTCTCCAAACTCAAACCAGAAGGGAGAGTAGAAAATATGGTGCAGCCCGAAAGGAATTAATCCCCGCTCAACCACCCCGAATACAAAAGCGGACAGTGTGCGGTTCTGCTCCAGCATGAAATGCGATGCAGCATTCAGCCCGATCTGAATCGGTGGCCAGATGACGGTCATGAGCAAGCCCAGCAGCACCGCTGTGGCAGCCGTCATTATGGGAACAAACCGCTTGCCGGCAAAGAAGCCGAGGTACGAGGGCAGCTCAATCCTGAAAAAGCGATTGTACATGCTGGCCGCCAGGATCCCGACCAATATCCCGCCGAACACCCCGGTTGCCAGCGTCGGGATGCCCAGCACACTGGCGTAAGCGTAATCTGTGCCGACCATGGCCGGAGTTACGCCGAGGACGGTCCCCATCGTCACATTCAGCACGAGGTAGCCGATAATTGCCGCAAGTCCGGCAACTCCGTCTCCACCAGCCAGGCCGACTGCTACACCGACCGCGAACAGAAGCGGCAGGTTTGTAAACACGATTTGCCCGGCATTCATCATGACCGTTGCAATGGCCTGAACCCAGGCCGTATCCAGCCAGGAAGCATACTGCAGGAAATCCTCGTTGACCAGCATATTCCCCAGACCCAGCAGCAAGCCCGCAGCCGGCAGGATCGCTACAGGCAGCATGAGAGCTTTACCCACTCTCTGTAAAACGCCAAACAGACGCTTAAACATCGTCCATCTCCTTTCTTGATTTCACCTCTCAAGGTGAATCATTAGCAACATACCAACAAAAAAAGGCATAAGCATACAGCAGGACCACTGAGCTGTTTCTCCCCGTAGGTTACCCTGAAAGGGCTGGAAACAACCAAAGAATCCTGTTATATACTCATGCCTGATCGAATCAGTTACACGTTAGATACTGTTGCTTTTCATAAAGACAGAACGTATTGTATCACCCTGATCAGCGGCTTGCAAGAGGTGTAATCCCTGCTCTTGAAAATCTTCATGCATTATTCATGATCTTCCTTCCGCTGGGCAAGCCGCTGTAAGTGAATCGTCAGATAACCCGCTTCGGCCGGATAGACCTTCTTCCCCAGCCGGACCTCCATCATCTTGCTTAATGTCCAGCCTAAGGCGTACATTTCAGGGTATTCCCGCTTCAACAGCTCATCCAGCCTTCCCTCCTGAGGCTCGGCCTCTCCCCGGCGGATCCGTTCGATAGCGAACCGGAGATGGGTGATCAGGCGGGAATAATCAAGCGAATCCTTGGGAATGACGTATTCCAGCTTGTCCTCTACAATATGCACGAGATCCGATACCAGCCTGGAATGCTTGCGCACCTCGGAAATATGCTGATTCGTCAATGCGCTGTGAAAGTGCAAGGCGATAAAGCCAGCCTCCTCCTCTCCCAAATCCACATCCAGTCGCTGTTTGAGCGTACGCACCGCATATTCTGCCATCCGGAATTCCTCCGGATACAGCTCTTTAGTCTCGTACAAAAAAGGATTATGAATATACAGGCCCTGAGCCTGGCGCTTGATCGCAAATGCAATATGATCGGTTAACGCGACATGAATATGCTCATTCAGCGTTTCCCCGGCCGCGTTCGCCGCATAATGAATGATCTCATTCATGGCTTCGATCAGCTGCTCATCGACTTGAGGCACCAGCTGCTTATACTGCTCTTGCTCCTCCGGCTTCGTTAAGATGAACATTTTCTCTACGAGCGTCAAGGGAATGGCGTCCTTCGGTTTACGGTTAAAGCCGATGCCCTTTCCGATCACGACCACCTCATCATGCCGGGGATGCTTCGCGATAATTACATTATTGTTTAATACCTTGGATACTTGTATGCTGCCCACCATTGCACCTCAATTTACACATTCATATCCTCTATCATATCAAACATCTGCTTCTTGTAGCAAAAAAGCCCCGATGCGGGCAGCCGCTTCCGTCAGTACTTCAGCCTCTTGCACAAGGGCAATGCGTACATACCCTTCCCCCTGCTGCCCAAAAGCAATGCCCGGTACGACAGCCACCCCTGTAGAGAGCAGCAGCTTCCGTGCGAATTGACGGGAATTTCCTGCGTTATGGCCCTGACGAAAGGCTTCCGGCAACTTGGCCCATATAAACATGGTTGCCTTCGGCTTCTTCACCGTCCAGCCCGCTGCCTCCAGTGCCGCTGTGAACACATCTCTCCGCTTCTCATACAGCAGCGCCGTTTCCCGTTCTGTTCCCGAAGCCATGGCGTGCTCCAGTGCCGCTGCTGCAGCCAGCTGGACAGGAAGAAATACGCCGTAGTCAATATTGCTCTTCAAATCTCTCAGGGCTCCGACTGCTTCTGCATTGCCGGCCAGAAAAGCAATCCGGCAGCCCGCCATATGAAAGCTCTTGGAGAAAGAATGAAATTCCACGGCAATTTCCGAGGCCCCGGGTACCTGAAGGATGCTGACCGGCCGATAATCATCAAAGCCCATTTCCGAATACGCAGCATCATGAACGATGAGCACATTGTGCTTCTTCGCCAGCGCAACCAGCTCGGTAAAAAATGAGAGATCTGCTTGAACCGCAATCGGATTTCCTGGGAAATTGAGCAGCAGAAATTTGGTTCGCTGCCAGATCTGCTCCGGGATCTTGGTTAAATCAGGCATGAAGCCATTCTCTTCCCGAAGCGGCAGCAGCCAGGGCTCGACCCCGGCGAGCTGAAGCGCCCCCGCATAAATGGGATAACCGGGATCCGGCACCATCGCCAGATCTCCCGGGTTGCACACAGCCTGAGCGAAATGGGCAAGTCCATCCTGCGAACCCATCAGCGCCAGAATCTCTGTCTCCGGGTTGGTGTCCACCCCGAAGCGATGCTTGAGCCAGGCTGAAGCGGCCTTCCGAAAGGCCGGTGTACCTTGTGAAGACGGGTATGTATATTGATCCTCCTGAAGCACGCTGCGGCTGAGCAGCTCCCGAATTTCCAAGGATGGCGCCCGATCCGGACTTCCGATGCTCAGATCTATCACTTCTCTTCCTCTCTGGGCTGCTTCCTGCTTCCAAGCCTGTATCTCGGCAAATATCGAGCTGCCCATCGCGGCCAGTTTGTCAGAGCGCCATACAGGCGCTGCCGGCTGTTTCATATGGTATCCCTCCTGTTAAGAACCATTATACCTTGCTAGGTCCATGGCGTCCTCTTCCTGAAGTGCAGAACATTTGCATAAAAAAAGCATAGCCGCGTCAGAAAGTCTTCTCTGACACGGCTATGACGATATTGCTGGAGCCAAGAGCCGTTAGATGGTCTCCAGCTCCTTCTCTTCCTTCGCTGCACTGGTCTCCAGCAGGACCTTTGCCGGCTCAAGCTTCGTCGGCTCCGCAGCAGCAGGGGACGACTTCTTCGTCAGTCCCTGGATCAACGCCTCGACGTCGATGCCTGACACACTTTTCAGCATTTCCGGAGCAGTGGACATCAGCTCCGTCACATAGTTACTGACCCGGGCTGCACCTTCACCTTTACCGGTGTCCACAACCGTCAGCTTATCAATGGACGAGATTGGCTGTGCAATCTTGCCGGCGAGCTCTGGCAGCATCTTCACAATAATGTCGAGAACAGCCGCTTCACCGAACTTCGAGAAGGCTTCCGCCAGCTTCTCCTTCGCTTCTGCTTCCGCCAAGCCGCGAAGACGAATGACCTCGGCATCGGCCGAGCCCTTCGCCCGCTCGGCATCGGCGATCGCCATACCGTCCAGGCGCTTCTGCTCCGCCGAAGCCTTTGCCTGGGTTTCAATGGAGTACTGAACCGCATCCGCCTCGCGCATCCGGCGGGCCTTCTCCGCCTCAGCCGCCTGCACTACCGCATAACGATCTGCATCGGCCTTCTTCTTGACCTCTGCATCATACTGCTTCTCTCGAACCATAATTTCCTTTTCTTGAATATCAATCTCCCGCTCTTTCCGAACGAGCTCGACCTTCATTTGTTCTTCAACAACGGTCTGCTTCGCACGGGCTTCCTGAATATGATAAGCCTGATCGGCCTCGGCCTTTGCTGTATCCTGATCGCGCTTGAACGCGGCCACCTTCAGCTCCTTCTCCTTGGAAGCTTCCGCAATGTTCGTATCCCGCACCAGCTCTGCCTTCTGTCCCTCCTCTTCCGCACGCGCCTTCTGAATTCTGGCATCCCGAACGGCTTCGGCTTCGGCAATCTCAGCATCGCGCTTTACGGTAGCGATCCGCGGCTTACCGAGCGCTTCCAGATAGCCGTGCTTGTCACGGACATCCTTGATCGTGAAGGAAACGATTTGCAGGCCCATTTTCTTCAAATCACGTGCGGCTACGCCCTGCACTTCCTGCGCAAATTTATCCCGGTTCCGGTATACCTCTTCTACCGTCATGGAGCCCAGGATCGCGCGCAGATGACCCTCGAGCACTTCTTGTGCTTCTCCCTTCAGCGCTTCAATCGGCTTGCCCATAAACTGCTCTGCCGCTGTCGCCACGTCTTCAATCGAGCTGCCGACTTTGATAATCGCGACGCCGTCAGCCATAACCGGTACACCTTGCTCCGTGTACACTTCCGGCGTCATAACATCCAGCTTATGAGACAGGAGCGATACAAACTCCGAGCGTTGAAAGATCGGAAGGATAAATGCGCCGCCGCCGCGGACAATCTTGATTCTCCGGCCGGATTCATCCGACGAAATGTTCTTGCTCCCGAGGAACGAGCCCGTCACAATCATTGCTTCGTCCGGACTTACGGTCTTGTAGCGGGCCCAGAACGCAAGACCCAATACGACAATGACCCCAATGACAACCGACGGAATAATTAAAAATTCTGGCATGCTGTTACACCTCTCCCTTGACTTCTTCTAGTTCAGACACTCGGAGGACGCCATCCACCACATCAATCACGACGACCCGCACCCCTGCAGGAACCGGCCGCTGATCAAAGCTTGAGGCAATATGGAGGGTATTGCTGGCACCGACCCGTACCATGACCTCACCGTAGCCGACGGCTGGAAGGGGAATCATCACTTCACCGATTCGTCCTGTCAGCTCCTGTACGGAGAAGCCGGTCGAGTTCTCACTGTTCTCCATGGGACGGACATAGCCGAAATAGACTACGACTGAGACAGCGGCTGAGATCAGCAGCGACAGCATCATGACGAAGAGCAGGCTGAATTCCGTGTATGTAGTCAGCATGATGCCCGACCCGCCGAACACAGTTACCGCCGCTGCAATGACCATAGGATTCAAAACATCCAAGGACAAAAAATCAAGCGCCCCATCCAATGCCCCACTGAGAACATCCCCCAGCAGAACGCTTACAATGGCGAACAACACGCCGCCTGTCAAGCATCCCCAAAACAGTGCCTCCATATTGACTGCCTCCCCGAGTTGAACCTTACTGTATAGATAACTCTTCTTACGAAGAAAAGTTAACATCGTTTCAAAAATTTGTATCCAAATTGCGCAAAAAGGGGCTGTCCACAAGATCTAGGGTCTTGCGGGATGGCCTCGTTTGTTGTTGCGAGATGCTCCGCGTACGAAACGTTCCTCACCTCGCTGCTGCCCCCAAAAACAGGTAACACAAAGAAACCGCCCTTTGGCAGAATGGAAGTGTCTAGCAACCATCTAAAAAGGAGCGGTTTCATTTGTACATTCAATATACCATGGATCAACTTTATCTGCTCATGGATGTAGAAGACGACATTCCATCCAATCCGCTTGTTACTGTAGTCCATGAAGCGGTCCATCGCCTTGATGACATAATCTTCCAGGATGCATATCCTGGTGGAGGTCGGATGGCTTTCGCTCGCCCATAACCTGTTGAAGAAGGCGGCAATAGACCACAATAAAGACATGGCGATGCTGGGATCACCTCCCTGACTCCGCCATGTCTTTATTTTTTGCTTCAGATCTCATTCAAGTGAGCTGCCTCGTTAAACAAGAATCTACTTTTGGAACAGCCCCGTATGAGACAGCCCCGTATAATCCATAAGTTCATTAAAGCTTACAGTGACATGTTGTAAATCTCAATCACGTCCTGGCGTTCCAGCTTGCGGAAGTTGCCGAACGGTCCAAAGCGGACAGACTTATCTGCCATAACCTCGATGTCCTTGTCATCAATATCGTAATCCGCCAGAGAGCTCGGTGCCCCGATTGAGGTCCAGAAGGACCGAAGAGCCTCAATGCCTTCAAGACCAATCTCTTTGTCGCTCTTGCCTGCAGGATCTATACCCATGACCTGAACAGCCAGCTGCTTGAAGCGTTCTGGCTGAACGTCGATATTGTACTTCATCCAGTTCGGGAACAGGATAGCCAGGCCTCCGCCATGCGGTATGTCATACACGGCTGAAACGGCATGCTCGATATTATGGGTCGCCCAGTCGCCGCGCAGCCCCATGCTGATCATGCCATTGAGCGCCATTGTGCTGCAGTACATGATCGTTTCACGCAGCTCGAAATTGTTGAGGTCCTCCACCAGCTTCGGTGCTGTTTCCATAACCGTACGCAAAATGGTTTCACAGAACCCGTCCTGCACCGGCGTGTTGGAATCGAGATGGAAGTAATGCTCCAGCACATGCGACATAATATCCACAATGCCGTATACCGTCTGATCCTTTGGCAGGGAGAAGGTATGCTCTGGATCTAATATAGAAAATGCAGGGTAAGCGTAGAGGCTGCCCCAGCCCATTTTTTCCTGTGTAGCCTCGTTTGTAATGACAGAACCACCGTTCATTTCAGAGCCCGTAGCCGCCATTGTCAGTATCGTTCCTAACGGCAGTCCGGCCTCCGGCGCAGCCTTCCGCTCTACAAAATCCCACATGTCACCTTCATACTTGGCACCAACAGCAATTGCCTTAGCACAGTCCAGTACACTGCCGCCGCCAACCGCTAGAATCAGCTCAATACTGTTCTCCCGGCAAAGCTCAACGCCGCGGTGAACCGTGGACAAGCGGGGATTGGGCTCCACGCCGGCAAGCTCCGTTACCTCTGCGCCTGCTTCCTTCAGCAGAGACAGGGTCTGGTCATACAGTCCACTGCGTTTAATGCTTCCTCCGCCATAAACCAGCAGCACCTTCTTGCCGTACTTCGAAACTTCGGCTGGTAAAGAGCTCAGCTTGCCCTTTCCAAAAATCAAGGTCGTAGGATTATAAAATTCAAAAGGACCCATCTGATCACCCTCCAGTTATATGTAATCCAAATTTCTTTGGTTTCAGCCACTCATTATACTACCCCTGCGAACGGATTTCAAAACGGTCCTGTGCGGCCTGGATGTATATACCAATCCTTGGGGTGCAAAAAGAAAGGACATAGCCGCCCGGGATCTCTCCCAGAGCTGCTATGTCCTGTGTTTACAGGGGAGTAGTGCTTATGCCTAAATTATAAGCCGGATTGTTGAAATCCCATGTGATCCAGGAATTGATGGAAGCCCTGACGCCCTGCTTCCGTATGCTTGTACACGCCGGCCTGTTCCAAAATTTCTGTGAAGATCTCCCCGACGGCTTCCCGGATGACGTGCTGCGCCTCTTCCTTGGAGAGTCCTTCAGCATGCTCTTTCTTCAGCTGCTCAATCCATGGAAGATGTACCTGAAGCGGATTGGAGTCCTCCTGCGCAGCAGCGTAAAGCGCCGTGTCGCCAGCCAGAATATCTCCCACCTGGTCCAGCTCGCTCTTGAGCCTTCCCGGCAGGATTGCCAAGCCCATGACCTCAATGAGCCCGATATTTTCTTTCTTGATATGATGCATTTCCCGGTGCGGATGAAAAATCCCTTCCGGATGCTGCTCGTTCGTCCGGTTGTTGCGGAGCACGAGATCCAGCTCATAGCCGCCATCTGCACTTCGGCGGGCGATCGGAGTCACTGTATTATGAGGTACCCGCTCCCCTTCCGCATCGCTCCATGCTTCAATGTCAAGTGCTGAATCGCTGTAGCCTTTCCAGGCTTCATAAATCTCGTTCGCGCATTCCAGCAGAGCTTCTGGGTCTTCTGCCGTCAGTCTCAGAACCGACATCGGCCAGTTCACAATGCCGGCAGTAACACCTTTATGACTGGTGTGTTCATAGACTGCAAGGACCTCAGCCTTCTGAATCGGGAACGTATGGCGACCTCCCTGAAAATGATCATGCGTCAGGATGGAGCCGCCCACGATGGGCAGATCTGCATTGGAGCCCAAGAAATAATGCGGGTACGCTTCCACAAAGCCTAAGAGACGACGCAACGTGTCCTTGGTCAGCTTCATCGGTACATGGTCATGATGCAGCACAATGCAATGCTCGTTGTAATAAACATAGGGAGAATATTGAAACAGCCATTTCTCCTGATTCAGCTCCAGCGGAATGACGCGGAGATTCTGGCGGGCCGGATGATTAACCCGTCCGGCATAACCGACATTTTCGCGGCATAGCTGGCATTTAGGATACACCGGAGGCGGGAGCAGCTTGGCCATGGCAATTTCCTTCGGGCTTTTTTCCGGCTTGGACAGGTTAATTGTAATTTCAATATCACCATAAGAGCTGTCATACCGCCAGAATTCATTCTTTGCCACGCGGTCCATTCGGATATAGTTGCTGTCGATGCACAGCTTATAGAAATAATCCGTAGCCGCTTCAATGCCCTGCTCTTCCTTCAGCTGCATGAATCGGCCTGTGACCTCGGAGGGCCTGGCCATCAGCAAACCCATGATTTTGGCATCCAGCAGATCACGGTAGGTGTCGCTGTTGTCGGGAATGAGACCCTTGGAGGCGGCTGCATCAATGAGTATATCGACCATTGGCTGCGGGCTGTCCGGTACCGGCTGAGTGATCTCCTCCAGCAGCGGCTCTGTATAGCCTAGCAGATCCAGCAGAAGGTTCCGGCTGTAATCCGTATCACTGTCCTGAATAAGCTGCTGGCGCAGCGCAAACTGCACCAGCTGTTCTATCGCATGCAGCACCTGATAGGGCTCGGGTGCTGCCTGATTCAATTCCTGTTCCATGCTGCGGCCTCCTTAGTTGCTCTCATAACCGTTCGGATGACTAACATGCCATCTCCATGCATCCTGAATAATATCCTCCAGCTTCACACGGGCTGGCTGCCAGCCTAGAACAGTACGTGCTTTGTCCGAGGAAGCCACCAGAACTGCGGGATCTCCCGCGCGCCGCGCTTCCATCACGACCGGAATCTCGCGGCCGGTGACGGCTTTGGAGGTTTCAATGACTTCTTTTACGGAGAAGCCCTGACCGTTGCCCAGATTGAACACATTGCTGTCCTCGCCGCGGCGCAGGTACTCCACGGCCCGAAGATGCGCATCCGCCAGATCGCTGACATGAATATAGTCTCTGACACAGGTGCCGTCCGGTGTAGCATAATCGTCTCCGAATACGGAAATATGCGGACGCTGCTGCAGCGCAGTTTGCAGCACCAATGGGATCAAGTGACTCTCCGGACGGTGGTCCTCTCCGATTTTGCCGCTGGCATGAGAGCCGGCTGCATTGAAGTAACGCAGTGATACATATTTGATGCCGAGCACTTGATCAAACCAGGCCATCATTCTCTCCATCATCAGCTTGGTCTCGCCGTACACATTGGTCGGCTGCGTGCGGTCTTTTTCTTCGATCGGCACTTTTTCCGGTTCGCCGTAAGTGGCCGCTGTGGAGCTGAAGACAATCTTCCGCACCCCTGCCTCATTCATGGCTTCCAGCAGGCACAGCGTTCCATAGACGTTATTGTCGTAGTATTTCACAGGGTCCTTCATGCTCTCGCCAACGAGAGAGTTGGCTGCAAAGTGAATGACCGCATCAATCTCATTTTCGGCAAACAGCGTCTTCAGCAGCTCCTTGTTACGCAGGTCTCCCTGATACAGCTTGCCACCCAGCAGCGCTTCCTTGTGCCCGGTTTCCAGACTGTCGATCACAACAACCTCTTCGCCGCGCTCCAGCAGCTCCGCAACCGTATGCGAGCCGATGTATCCGGCTCCTCCCGTTACTAAAATTGCCATTTACAGCACCCCTTTCAGTTCGTGTACACCCTGGCCAACACCGCATACATAGAAATCCGGTTTCAGTCCGGTTCTCTTCTCGTAACCGACAGCGACCTCGGCAATGACCTGCTCCACATGATCCTCGTGCACCAGCGCGACCGTGCAGCCGCCGAAGCCGGCTCCCGTCATCCGGGCGCCCAGAGTGCCCTCCTGCCGCTGGAACTCCTCGACCATGACATCCAGCTCATCTCCAGTCACTTCATACAGATGGCGCAGTGAAGCATGGGAGTCGTTCATGAAGCTGCCGAACGCCTGGAGGTTATTCTCTTTCAATGCTGCTACTGAATCCAGCACGCGCTGGTTCTCTTCGACCACATGCTGAGCCCGCTTGCGCACGGTTTCATCCTCAATGACACCCTGCAGCTCCTGGAACTGCTCCGGTGTAAGCTGCGCCAGGTAATTCAATTCCGGTCTTGTGCCTTGAAGCTGCTCCAGCGCGGAATCACATTCGCTGCGCCGCTCATTGTATTTGGAATCCACCAGGCCGCGGCGCTTGTTCGTGTTCGCGATAACAATCTTATAGCTGCCTGTTTCAAAAGGCACCAGATCATATTCCAGCGTGTCGCACATCAGCAGAATCGCATGATTGCTGCGGCCGTTCGCAACAGCAAACTGATCCATGATACCGGAGTTCACACCGACGAACTGATTCTCGGCGCGTTGGGACAGCTTCGCAATTTCTACAGGATCCCGATCACAGCCCTCCATGGACATAAACGCATAGGCAGTCACTACCTCGATGGAAGCTGAGGAAGATAAGCCCGCACCGTTCGGGATATCGCCGTGATACAAGAGCTCATAGCCTTTAGTAAGAGAGCAGCCCAGCTTCTCCAGCTCGACGATGACGCCAACCGGATAATCTGTCCATTCCCCAGTCTTGCCCCCATAGCTCTCCTCCGGTCCCGCTGCTGCTTCGTATGGCAGGTTCGTCGAGGCAAATGCAACCTGATTGTCCTTGCGCTCGCGAATCAAGAGCGTGGTGCCAAATTCCAGCGCCGCCGGCAGGACATAACCGCCATTATAATCAAGATGCTCGCCAATCAGATTGACGCGTCCCGGTGCGTTAAACATCCGCAGAGGAGCATCACTGGTACCGTACTTACTATGAAATGTGGATACTAATGATTCCAGGTTCATTATGTTCACTCCATCCTATTTTCTAAATCCATCTGTCTTGACTCCAGTATAGAAGAAAGCTCTTTTTCGATTAATGCAATCTTGTGTGCTACATATGGATATATGTGACTTCTCATAGTAAAATACAAGAGTTAGAACAACAGGATGCTACAACCTGATGACCCCTAAAGGCAGGTGCTGTATGTCAAACGAAGAAACATATTCGGTTTCCTCCAGTCCCGTGTTACCTCTGCATGACCGTCTTATTGTGCTTTTTTCAGGGGTGAGCCAGACGGCTCCCCTTCATGCCCTTGGTCCCAAATTGTATGATTATTACCTGCTGCATCTTGTGGAGGCTGGTAAAGGCACCTTTCAGACGGAGCATGCTCTATATGAGCTGGGCCCCGGCGATGCGTTTCTCATTCATCCCGGTCAATTGGTCAGCTATGTATCTGACGCGGAGGAGCCCTGGCGTTACCGCTGGGTCGCCTTTAAGGGTCAGGAGGCGGAGGGCCTGGTCAAAGCTGCAGGCATGCTGCCGGACACACCGGTCGTATTTAACCCCGGTTCTCACAGGCCCGCCCGATATATAAGGCTGATTCAGGAGTGCTTCAGCCGCAAGCAGGATCAGGCACATATTGCCGCCTCCGGCTACTTCCAGCTGCTCTGGGCCGAGCTGATGACTCATACCCGGCGACATGTGCTGCCCTCTGCAGCGGAAACGCAGATCCAGCGAACAGTCAAGCAAATGATTACCGTCATGACCTCCCAGTACGCGCATCCAGTATCCATAGAGCAGATGTGTGCCAGCCTGGGGTATAACCGCGCTTATTTATCGCGCATATTCAAGAAGGAGACCGGCCTCCCTCCGGTTACGTATCTGCTCAAGCTGCGAATGGACCGGGCCAAGCGGCTGCTGCGGGAGCGTCCAGACCTGTCGGTGGAGCAGGTGTCCGCCTCTGTAGGCCTGCCCGACAGCCTTTACTTCTCCCGTCAGTTCAAGCGCTTCTGCGGCATGTCTCCCACCGCCTACCGACGGGAGAATTCCGGCTGATGCTCTCTCTAAGTCATGGCAAAGCCCGCTTTCCTCGGCAGAAAGCGGGCTTCTGGCTGATGCAGCCCTGACAGCTCAAGGAGCACGGAGCACCATTTCCGGCTGCGGTGAGGCATCAGGCCTCCGGTTCTTTTTTCAGAATGGACTCAATCCGGTCCAGCTCCTCTTTAGAAAACTCCAGATTACTGAGAGCCCCCACATTGTCCTCAATCTGGCTAACCTTGCTCGCCCCGATCAGGGCTGAGGTAACCCGGCCTCCACGCAGCACCCAAGCGAGAGCGAATTGAGCCAGGCTCTGGCCCCGGGCGGCAGCCATCTGATTCAAGGCGCGGATTTTGCGGAGCACCTCTGGCGTAATATTGCTTTCATGCAGAAACTGGGAAGCGCTGGCTGCCCGGGAGTCGTTCGGAACTCCATTCAAATATTTATTGGTCAGCAGTCCCTGGCCGAGCGGCGTAAATGCAATGCTTCCTGCGCCCTGTTCGTCCAGCACATCAAGCAGGCCCTGCTCCACCCAGCGGTTCAGCATGGAATAGCTCGGCTGATGAATAAGCAGCGGTGTACCCAGCCCTCTTAAAATTTCAGCCGCTTCTTTGGTCTTCTCTGGCGTGTAGTTGGAAATACCGACGTACAGCGCTTTACCGGAACGAACGATATGATCCAGCGCCATCATCGTCTCCTCCAGCGGTGTATCGGGATCCATCCGGTGTGAGTAGAAAATGTCCACGTAGTCAAGACCCATCCGCTTCAGGCTCTGATCGAGGCTCGACACCAGGTATTTCCGTGAGCCCCAGTCTCCGTAAGGTCCGGGCCACATGTAATAACCGGCCTTAGAGGAGATAATCATCTCGTCACGGTAGGCCTTCAGGTCCTTCGCCAGCACCTGTCCGAAGGTTTCCTCGGCGGAGCCCGCCGGCGGACCGTAGTTGTTGGCGAGATCAAAGTGCGTGATTCCAAGGTCGAAAGAACGGGTCACCATGCTCCGCGCATTTTCGAAGGAGTCAATCCCTCCAAAGTTATGCCACAAGCCGAGGGAAATGGCCGGCAGCTTCAAGCCGGATCGCCCGCAGCGATTATATATCATGCCTTCATAGCGGTCTTCACTCGCTACATATGTCATTGGTCATCCCTGCCTCTCCATTTGGAAATATGCTTTGGTCATACAATTCATACTATATGATTAACCCAAACTGCGGCCGCTTGCGTCGCTGCACCGTAAATTCCAGGCTTACACGCTGCTGCGCAGCATTCCGTTCACCTTGTCCATCACTTCACCGATGCGCTCGGTAATCAGCAGGCCTGCCCTGTGATCATACGGTGTCGGGTCCCCGTTCAAAATGGCGGTCCGGCTTCCCTGATAGTAGTTGATTAATCCCGCTGCCGGGTGAACGGTAAGAGAAGTTCCTCCGACAATCAGCAGATCCGCTGTTGAGATTTCATGGATCGCCCGCTTTAACAGCTGATGATCCAGCTCCTCCTCATACAGCACCACATCCGGCTTAATCATTCCGCCGCAATCGGCGCAGCGGGGCACCAGCTCTTGAATTTCCATCACCTGCTGAAGTGAATAAAAGCGGTTGCAGTCCATGCAATAATTGCGGTGCACCGAGCCATGCAGCTCCAGTACCTCGCCGCAGCCTGCGGTCTGGTGGAGGCCGTCGATGTTTTGGGTAATTACCGCCTTCAGCTTGCCCTCCTGCTCCAGGCGCGAGAGCAACTGGTGGCAGCCGTTTGGACGCGCCGCCGGGTGCAGCATTTTGCTGCGGTAGAAATCATAGAATATGTCCGGCTTCTCCATAAAAAAGCTATAGCTGAGCATAATCTCCGGCGGATAGGGAGAATGATGCTCACTTTGATATAATCCCGCCGCCGAGCGGAAATCAGGAATTCCGCTTTCCGTAGAGGTTCCGGCTCCGCCAAAAAAAACGATGTAATCGCTTGCTTCGATCCAGGTCGCGAGCATTTCTATTTTTTCATTGCTTTCCACCTGCGCACCTCCCGTAGAACGTCTGGCCATCAGGCCTTTAATCTAATTTCATTATAATCGCTGATGATCAGATCGGCATCCACGAGATGTCGGGCATCCCCATGATCAGCATCTCCTTCGTAAAGACCGATCGCCAGCGCACAGCCTGCCTGCTTCGCCATCTGCATGTCACCGTTACTGTCTCCAATGACCGCGACCTCTTCCGGCTGAAGACCAAGCTGCCTGCAGGCCGCAAGCGCCATATCCGGGCCGGGCTTGCCCTGCTTGACCTGATCACGGCCAATAATGACCGGGAAATTCTCCAAAAGGCCCATCCAGGCCAGATGTTCCTTCGCTGCAGCCGTCGTATCGGAGGTGACAACGGCCAACGGAAGCTTGAGTGTCCGGCACTGTTTCAGCAGCTCATTCAGCCCGGGCATGGGAAAAGCCGGCTTGGTCTGCCTTACCTGAACCATGGCATTTTTCTCCATCTGCCGGACTTGCAGCAGCGCTTCATTCCACGGCATTCCTGCCGCATACAGCTGCCAGGCTAACAGCCCGATCGTTTCCTCTGCCGTAGCCATCGCAAGCGGACCTTTCCGGTCATAGGAATACAGCTGCCCCAAGGAATCCTGCAGCGTACCGAGCACCTTGTCTCTCGGACCGGTAAACCCTTTACCGATCAGCTCCAGCCGCTCCTCCAAAGCCTGCAGCATGTAGCTTGCCCAGCCGCCCCATAAAGACATGAAATGCAGCAGCGTGCCGTCCTTGTCAAACAGCAGCCCGCTGCAGATCATACGACGCTCATGGATCTCAAGCACCGGCACAGCCTTCCCCTCCTTTTCTTCTCCATCTTACACTTTCTGTTTACTTCTGCAAGTTTCCTTTCGAGCAGCAGACTCTGTTCAAAAAACAGACAAAAAAACCCCTCTTATTTTCCATTCTTTAGTTTATTTTTCTGTTTCATGACAACTAGGGTGTGGTAAGTAAGTCGTGCGGTAACCAATAAAAGGATGATGGAGAAGGAGGAACAACCAAGATGGCCAAGAAAAATAACGGACAAAAAATGACCCGCGAAGAAGCTGGACGCTTAGGCGGTGAAGCAACAGCGAAGAAGCATAACCGTGAATTTTATCAGGAAATCGGCAAAAAAGGCGGACAAGCTACCTCCAAAAATCACAGTCGCGAGTTCTACCAGGGAATCGGGCAAAAAGGCGGCGAGGCAACTTCCCGCAATCATGACCGTGAATTTTACCAGGAAATCGGCCGCAAGGGCGGAAAAAAATAGCCATAGATGGAAGTTTGCAAGAGCGTGCTCCTCACGAATGAAGGAGACGCTCTTTTTCTCATATAATAAGGAAGCAACCCCTGCCCGCGCTGGAATGACAGGTAGAAAAACATGACTTTTTATGATAGACTCTGTTAAATGATATCAATTATCGTTTGTCACCCGGCTGCTTTGCCGGTAAGCCGCGCTAAAGCGCGTGACCATCATACATTTCAATAGGACATGGGGGGAACAAGGCATCATGAAAGCTAAAAAAATGCGTTCAGACATGATCAAAAAAGGCTTTGACCGGGCCCCGCACCGCAGTCTTCTGCGTGCCGCCGGCGTGAAAGAGGAAGATTTCGGTAAACCGTTCATCGCGGTCTGCAACTCTTATATCGATATTGTACCGGGCCATGTGCATCTGCAGGAATTCGGCAAGATCGTTAAAGAAGCCATCCGTGAAGCGGGCGGAGTTCCATTTGAGTTTAACACCATCGGTGTTGACGACGGAATCGCCATGGGACATATCGGTATGCGCTACTCTCTGCCAAGCCGGGAAATCATTGCCGATTCCCTGGAAACCGTCGTTTCCGCACACTGGTTTGACGGCATGGTATGTATTCCCAACTGTGACAAAATCACGCCAGGCATGCTGATGGGAACGCTTCGCGTTAACATCCCGACCATTGTCGTCAGCGGCGGTCCGATGAAAGCCGGCGTAGACAGTAAGGGACGCAAGCTCTCCCTGACCTCCGTATTTGAGGGCGTAGGCGCTCACCAGGTCGGCAAGATTAACGACGAAGAGCTGCTGGAGCTGGAGCAGTACGGCTGCCCGACCTGCGGATCTTGCTCGGGCATGTTCACAGCGAACTCTATGAACTGTCTCTCCGAGGCACTTGGCCTTGCCCTGCCGGGTAACGGAACCATTCTCGCGGTAGCTGAAGAGCGTAAGGAATTTGTAAGACAATCCGCACGCCAGCTGATGAATCTGATCGAGATGGACCTGAAGCCGCGCGACATCGTAACCCGCGAAGCGATCGATAATGCTTTTGCCCTGGATATGGCGATGGGCGGCTCCACCAACACAGTACTGCACACACTGGCTCTGGCGCATGAAGCCGGCATCGATTACCCGCTGGAGCGTATCAATGAAGTAGCTAACCGGGTACCGCATATTTCAAAGCTGGCCCCGGCCTCTGACTATTTCATCGAGGATGTCCATCTGGCAGGCGGCGTTAGCGCTGTACTGAACGAGCTTCTGAAGAAGCCGGATGCCTTGTTCGGCGACTGCATTACCGTGTCGGGCAAGACGCTGGCCGAGAACGTTGCAGGCTGTGAGATTCAGGACAAGAACGTAATTCACCCGATTGATCAGCCATACTCCGAGCGCGGCGGCCTCGCTGTGCTTTACGGCAATCTGGCTCCGGAAGGCTCCATCATTAAAGTGGGCGCCGTTGACCCTTCCGTCGGCGGATACCATCGCGGTCCTGCCATTTGCTTTGATTCCCAGGAGGAAGCGCTGGAAGGCATCGCAAACGGCAAAGTTTCGGAAGGTATGGTCGTTGTCATCCGCTACGAAGGTCCTAAAGGCGGACCGGGTATGCCGGAAATGCTGGCTCCAACCTCGCAGATTGCAGGTATGGGACTGGGTGCCAAGGTCGGCCTGATCACGGACGGCCGCTTCTCGGGCGCATCCCGCGGCATCAGCATCGGACATATTTCTCCGGAGGCTGCTGAAGGCGGACCGATCGCTTTTGTCGAGAACGGAGATATTATCGAGCTGGATCTGGAGAAGCGCACCATTCAGCTGGAGGTTAGTGACGAGGAGATGGCGAAGCGCCGTGCCGACTGGAAGGGCTTTGAGCCGAAGGTCAAGACCGGCTACCTGGCTCGCTACTCCAAGCTCGTAACCAACGCCAGCAGCGGCGGTATCATGAAGATCTAACAATAATAAGAAGAAGCTGTTCCATAATAGATTCTTATTTAACGAGGCAGCCCATTTAAGTGAAAGAGGAAGCAACCCATAAAGACATGGTGGAGTCAGGGAGATTAGCCCGGCACCGCCATGTCTTTATTTGGTTTGTATTCAAGAAATCTTTGGAGTGGCAGCAGCGTACGCGGAGCATCTGGCAACAACAAACGAGGCTATCCCGCAAGATCCTGGATCTTTTGGGACAGCCCCTGGGTGCATAAATTTTATTTAGGAGGACAGCTCCTTCGCGGTACTGCCCACAGACAGCTCACCAAGACCGGTCTCGACAGAAGATCTTCGGGAACGAAGTTCCCGTGGGGCATAACGGCTGATCAGGACCTCTACCGGCATCATCAACATCCGCGGCTCCATGCGCCGGCTGCCTTCCTTGAGCCGCGATTGGCCCTTGGGATGAATGACAGACAGGAGCAGCTTCAGATACACCCGGGTAGAGCTGGCAAACAGCCCGGAGGGCAAATCCTGAAGATGAAATCCGAATTGCTCCGGTCCTCGGGTAATCATTGTGACCCCGTACAGACCTTTCACGTTTCGATATTCCGGCTTGTCGAGCACCCGCTGTGCAATGGTTGGCAGGTCCTTCTGAACCGCACGGATCATCTGAATCGCAATCTGCATCTCGTTCCGGGCATGTCTGCCGATATCAAACAGCTTCTGATTATCGAAATGAAGCTCCAGCACCTCATCACCCTTCACAAGGCGTAAGCCATCCTGTGTCACCATGTCCTGTCCTTGATAGGAGGTCAAGCGATAATGCAGCATAGGGTCCGACGGATTCGCCGTTTTCAGGCGAAATACAACATGAAACAGCTTCTCCCATAGCAGCCACACTGCTACAGCCATTCGTTTCGGTAAGGACAGCTTCATTGAAGACGACATCCTCTCATGAGTAATCATTTCGTCGATCCGAACGCTTCTCAGGCCTTCACGCTCTGCTTCTGACAGCACCCGGTCCAGTGCCAGCAGCATCTGCTCCGGTGCCTGTACATCTGCACCCATCGTATTTCCGCAATCGTGAAGGAGCATCACTTCCCCTGCTCTCAGCTTGCGCCGCATTCTGTGGGTCAGCTTATCAGCACCGACGCTGCTTCTCCAGTCTCCGTACATCGAGGACCAGAGAATGATACGGTAACCGCTGTTTTTGGCAAAATCAAATAGATTCACAATGCCCCAGGGAGGACGGTAATACACCGGCCGCTCACCCGTAATGCCGAAAATGATATCATCCGTGCGCTTGAGCTGCAGGCGGACCGTCTTGGGCCTCATGAGCCAGTTGGATTTGTGAACATAGTTATGAATACCAATCAGATGTCCCTCATCATGAATGCGCTTGATAATTTCTGGATGGGACTCTGCATGAGAGCCGACCACAAAAAAGGTGGCCTTCATATTGTAGCGCTTCAGCAAATCCAGAAGCTGAGGTGTATATACGGGATCAGGTCCATCGTCAAAGGTCAAGGCAAACTCGCCCTCCACCGTCCCTCTCCGAAATACACGATAACCGAAAAAACGGGTGATTATCCCGGGAATGAAGGCATAAAAAGAAGAAATGTAAAACAACCAGAGCAGCACTGTCTGCATGCCAATTTCCCCGCTTTTCTGTTTACTTTGGCATTACACACCTGTTATTTTATCATAGGCCAAAAAGAAATAGGCGTTTTTTTAACAAATCATGTACAATGAAGTCATTATGTTGAAAGGAGCGTTTGACTAGACTATGCTTCCCTTGTACAAAAAATACTGGAGGACTTTTTTTGATATCGGAATGATTGTCCTCACTGTATATCTGGTCATGTTTGTGTTCAGCAAACTGTACCAAATTGCGGCTCCCGTCTTTTTATCCTTCCTTGTGTTCTGGATGATCGAGCCGATTGCACGTTTTTTTCACCGCCGCGGCATGAAGAAAACCTTCGCTTCCGCCCTCGCGGTTCTCATCTTCCTGCTCATTATTGTCGCCCTGCTATTCGGCGCCGGCGCGATCATCGTCTCGCAATTGATGCAGCTCGAGAAGAATTTACCGCTCTATACCTCCATGCTGCAGGAACAGTTCGCAGCCCTGCTAAGCTTCCTTCAGGTCAAGCTGGCGGCACTGCCTCCGGATGTGACCGAGAGCTTGAACAGCTATTTTCAGGATATTACCAACTTTGCAAAAAATGCTGCCCAAGGACTGTTTTTATACATCATCGGCTTTATGGGCTCTTTCACGACCTTTATTGCTAACTTCGGGATTGCCATTATACTGGCGTACTTTCTTAGCACGGAGATCGGAAGCTGGCGCAAAATCGCCAGTGACAAAACGCCGCGAACGATCAAAAATGCCATTCTGTTTCTTAAAAATCACGTCTTCGGAGCCATTGGCGCTTATTTAAAGGCGCAGCTGAAGCTGATCAGCATTACATTTGTGATGGCTTACATAGGCCTGCTTATCTTAGCGACTGGCAATGCGCTGTCTATTGCCCTCATCAGTGCCGTGTTTGATTTTCTCCCATTGCTTGGCGTCCCGGTCATATTCATACCCTGGATCCTTTATCTGTTTCTCGTGGGCAAGGCCAGCCTTGCGGTGGGCCTGATTGTACTGCTGGTCATCATTATGGTAACCCGTCAGCTGCTGGAGCCCAAGATTGCCGGTCAATCGATCGGGGTCACCTCCGCCTTCCTGATGCTGTCCTTTATGATCATCTCCCTGTCCATCTTCGGCATTGCCGGCTTGATCATGACACCCATCTTGATTATTTTGCTAAAAGAGCTGCTGGAGCAAGGATATTTGCAGCGCTGGATCCATCTGCCTAAGGAGGAGTTTGAGGTTTCTCCATTTGCGATGCAGAAGGAAGACTCTGCCGTACATAGCTCCGCTGGAGCAAAACAGCCCTCAGAATCCCCATCCTCAGACCATACTCCGTTGTGATCTCATTACCAAGGAGGGCGCCAGACTTCATTTGTCATTCACCCATGTCCACATTAATGTCACAGAGAACCTGATCTCCTGGCTGCAGCCATCGCTATTGCCTCTTCGCGTTTACTTGCTAGCTGACAGCATATTCATCACTTTGCCGAACAGCTCTGTAGCCCGGTGGCGCGAGCCGGGCTTCTGGTTCTTCAACAGTACACTAACTGCGTATCGCGGAGCCTCGATCGGCCCGTACCCTGTAAACCATTGATGGTTCGCAGCGGCTCCATGATGCAATACCTCCGCAGTGCCGGACTTGCCGGCCAGTCTCCAGGCGCCACCCTGCTTCAATGCCGAACCGGTCCCCTTCTGCACTACCTTTTCCATCCATGTCAGCAAGATAGACGTCGTCTTCGGCGACAGGCTCTTCTCGGGTCGCAGTCGCTGCACCGGCCAAAGCTGCAGCTCTTGTCCATTATCGTAGGACACCCGGCTTACCATTCGAGGTCGAAAGCCTTGTCCTTGGTTCAGCAAAGTAACGATCATATTGGAGGCCTGCAGCGGTGTCATCATGACATCTCTTTGACCGATTGCCGTCTGCACCCTAACCCCCTCATCCTCAGCCGCTTCAAGGTCTGCGAAGACGCTGCCGCTTTCTTCATGATCTAGAGGCCTTATCTCCGAAACACCCAGGACATTGGAGGCTTGCCAGCCCAGTACGCGCCCCACACCCAGCTGCTGTGCAGCGAGCTGAAATTGTGCTGGAGACAGCCGCTGTCCCAGCTCGGCGAACACGACATTACATGACTGGGCGAACGCATCTTCAAGCGTCAGCCTGCCATGACCCTGTTTTTTCCAGCAGGAAAGACCGTACCTGCCATATTCTCCGCTGCAATGAAACACTTCTTTCGGGGTACTGATCCCTGCTTCCAAGGCGGCAGCAGCCGTTACAATTTTAAAAATAGAGCCAGGCGCTGCTCCCTGCAGCGCTTTATTTTCCCACTGTCCCTCTGCGGGGTGAATCCGCTCGGGATTGTAGAAGGGGCTTGAAACCATGGCTACCACATCTCCGTTATGTACATCCTGAACGACAATTGCACCTTCTGAAGCCCCGGCTTCAGACATCAAGCGTTCAACTTCTTTTTGAATGGAGAGATCAATGGTCGTCGTGAACCGGAGCGGATAATAGGGGTTGAGATTCGCCTTCACCATGGGCGCGAGTTCTGGAATCACCTGATTATGTCCGTCTACGCTAAAGTAGACGACGGTGGGCGATAGGCTGTTAAGGAGAGGATCCAAGGCTTTCTCCAAGCCGCTGCCGCCCGTGATGCCATCGTATTGACCATAACGCTGGGTTTCCTTCCGCTGCCCCGATATATATCCAAGCCACTGCATTCCGCTTTCCTTATCCTCGTATCTTTGCTCATATGGATACACCTTTAGCTGCGTCAGCCCCAAAGCAGAGAGCGCATCTCGCTGCTCGGGTCTCAAGGCCACTGGAATACGGCCTTCTCCGTGCCACAGCACCGGCTCCTTTAAACTGGACCAGATCTCAGCCAGCTGATCAGGCTTCGTGTCCAGAATGACTGCCACGTCTTTCAGTGTGGCGGGTTGAAGTACATTCAAATCCGTCACCGGAAAGAGGACAGCGGTCCAGATCAGCTTCCCGGTTAGCGGAACTCCGTGACGATCGTGAAAATGTCCTCTTCCACTGTCCAGCACCACGCCTCTCTCATGCTGAAGCCTTGCGGCTTCCATCAGGGTATGCTGCGTAGCTGGAACCGGATGACCCTTCAGCCAGATTTGAATAAAGGCCAGACGGCCTATGAACAGCACAAGCACGCAGGCCACCAGAAGCCATCCGTAGTACATCCGGCGGCGTGGAATCTCTCGCATTGTAAGTCCCTCCTGAAGCATGACATCATCATATCTATGATTTCCCCAGTGGCCTTGAAACACACCTGCCTGTCGATATTCATCTTAGAATGACGACAAAAAAAGCCCGTCCGCAAGTGGCTGCACATCTTGCGGACGGACCCGTTATTGCTAGTTCTAGAGGGTGAAGCGGGAAAGTGTTTCTTTCAGCTCATAGGAAACATTCTCAAGCTTCTCCGACAGATCGACCAGCTGATTGCTAACGCTCTGCTGCTCGCTGCTCAAGGAAGCAACCTCCTCAGAGGTCGCCGAGGATTCCTCAGCTACGGCGCTGACATTCCCCATCGCTTCAGACAGCACGACCTGGGACTGGTTCAAGCCGTCAATCGAATCCGTGACAGAATCCAGACGCGCGATGAAGTCTACCATCTGCTGCTGCACAGACTCGAAAATTTCATTCGTTTCCTTCACTGAATCCATTTGAGCCTTAAACAGCGGGTTGGCATCAAGAAGCACCTGAACCGTTTCATTCATTTCCTTCATAATCTTCTCGGTAATCTGACTAACCATATCAATGGACTGCCTGGATTGATCGGCAAGCTGGCGGATTTCATCCGCGACGACCATGAAGCCGCGTCCTGCCGCTCCAGCGCGGGCTGCTTCAATGGTTGCGTTCAGGGAGAGAATATTCGTCTGCTTCGTAATATTCTGCAGAACCTCCAGCACCTTCACGACGGAAGACGTCGTTTCTTTCAGTCCATCCACCTTCTTCATCATGGAACGGGTCATGTCTTCTGTTTCATGTGTCCGGTTCAACAGATCATTGAGATGCTTTGTTCCACGTTCGCTGGAGCTTTCCACATGGCGTGCCGCCTTGCTCATTTCATCGTTCGCGTTGACCACCACATGCATCTGATCGGAAATATTGCTCGTCAAGTCGCTTCCGCGCTCGGCCTCTACTGCGAGGCTGCTTGCGCCGTTCGCGATCTCCTCGGTGGCTACAGCAATTTCTTTCGCTGACAGTGCTGTTTTCTTGGATGCATCGCTCAATGCTGCAGCCGTGCTCAGCACATCCTGCGCCGTACTGCTTGTCTGGCGGACCAGACCGGTAATTTGCCCCATCATTTCGTTAAAGCTGGCTGACAGCTGGCCAATTTCGTCTTTCGACTGATGATCTGTGCGTACATTGAGGTTGCCCTTCGCGCCTTCTCTCATCAGCATGCTGAGCTTGCCCAGCGGCCTAGCAATCATATGAACCATCCACATGCCGATCAGAATCGCAATGATAATAACGATCACAACCGCCAGATTCGTAATAAACAGAATCCGCTTGGCGTCCTTGGTCAGGAACTCTGTCGGAATCGCGCCGACCACGGTCCAGCCGTTAACATTCAAATCGTCATAAACAGCGAGAATGTCGTTTCCATTAGGGTCTTCCGCTACCGTGTTGCCGGAACGTCCTTGCCGGTTCTCACTGCTCATAAAGGTCCACTTCGAATCCTCGCCCAGCTCCGAGGTGTCATTCGATGAAACCACCTTTAACTCCTGGTTCAGGAGCTGGATTCTACCGCCGTCCCCAAGGTCAATGCCCTTTAGCTGCTTGTTCAGAACTTCTACATGCAGCTCAATGACAAAGATATACACCTGGCTGAAGTCATGCATGGATCCTAAAGAGCGGGCCATGGAGAAATACGGAGCATCGGTTTCCGTCCTCGTCGGCAGCCACATCGTTTTCTTCTCTTTCAACAGTTCCTCAACCCAGGGTTCAGCCGTGATCTGTTCCGTAGATCTGGACATAATGCCCGCGGAGAAGATCTTGTTCTTCTGCGGCGGAATAATATAGATTGCCTTGATATTGGAGTCTGCTGTAATTTCATTGTTCAGCTTCTCCCGAATCTTCTTCTCGAGTGCAAACATATCATAATCGGAGCCGCCACCCGTATACTCGGTCAGCATAGCCTGCAATTCACTGTCATATGAGCTCATATTCATATAGTTGGACAAAATAATATCCAGCTTATCGGAGGTCTGAATAATCGTCTGCTGGTTTGCATCTGCGGCATTGTCCTGAATAATATTCTTAGCCATGGTATAAGAGATCTGTCCTAAAGTGACCACAAACACAACAATAGTAACAAAGAAAATCAAAAACAACCGGATACCTACCGATTTCGCAGGGTTCCATTCAAAGCCTTGCTTCTTTCCGCTCACTCCGGACATCATGCCGGAAGCCTGGGACTTTCCCACACCTTCCGCCTTGGTGTTCTTCGTTGCTGCTTTGCGTTCTTTTGCCTTTTTCTCTTTCTTGGGCTTCATCTTCTTCTGATCTGATTCGTCCATTGTATCACCCACCACATGTCGTATTGTCACAGCAAAGCCGGATTGAATATCCTCTTCAGGCTTCCAATCCCGAATCACGAATGACTTCCTTACTAGTTATTTCGACAGAAAGGCACAGAAATCTTTGGGTAGGTGGGTTAAAATAATCCAAAAGACCCAGTTTCAAATCTAAAAAAAAGAAACCCGCCATCCTAAAAGGACTTTGGGTTCACATAAACATGTAAGCTTTGAAGGGTTTCATTAGAAATAAAGAAGCGATATCATGAAACCGCTATTTTCGCTTCCGCATCATATCAAATGGCTTGACGGGATGATCTACCTGCATGCGGATCCGCTGCAGCGGATGCCTTGCGGCATCCAGCGCTAGTCCTGCTTCATCCTTCAGCGGTCCGACCGTTTGCTTAAAAAAAGTGCCCTCCGGCCCGAAAAATTCAATATGCTGTCCCGGCTTGAAATGGTTTCGCTGCTGAATCACAGCCTCACCGGTTTCGGCATCATAGTCCATGACGAGGCCCGCAAAGTCATAAGGCGCTGCCTTCTCCTCCGGTTCATAAATATGGTCCTCATGATCCGGCGTATCGTAGAAAAAGCCGGTGTTCAGCGGCCGGTTTGCAGCCTTGTTTAACTCTTCCAGCCATTCCGGCTTCAATACATAGTTCTCAGGATCTGCCATGTAAGCATCAATGGCCTGCCGATACACATTCACGACCGTCGCCACATAATGTATCGATTTCATGCGTCCCTCGATCTTGAAGCTGTCAATTCCCGCCTCAATCAAATCCGGAATATGCTCCAGCATGCACAGATCCTTGGAACCCATTGTAAAAGCATGATCCTCTTTCTGAAAGAGCGGGATTGAAGTAATGCCTGGCTTAAAGGCTGCAGGGGCCGAAGCTGGCGGCTGCAGCCCTGACGGCAACGAGGATGCCGCTTCGTCCCGTCCATCCTCAAACAGATCGTACTTCCAGCGGCAGGACTGGCAGCAGCCTCCCCGATTGGAATCGCGGTCCGTGAAATGGTTAGAGAGGACGCAGCGTCCCGAATACGACGAGCACATGGCACCGTGCACAAACGCTTCAATTTCAATATCAACGTGATTTTTAATCTCGGCAATTTCCTGCAGGCTGGTCTCTCGTCCCAATACGACGCGCGGCAGTCCCTCTTCCTTCCAGAACTGCACTGCTTGCCAATTCAAGGTAGACTGCTGCGTGCTCAAATGCACCTCCAGGTCAGGGACAACACGCTGCGCAATCTCGATAATTGCAGGATCTGCCGCAATGATTGCAGCAATTCCTGCCTCATACAGATTGCGAAGATAGTCCTCAATGCCCTCAATATCCTCGTTATGGGCGTAAATATTAGCAGCCACGAACACCTTGGCGCCATATTTTTGGGCGAACTCTACGCCTTCCTTCATTTCCTCAAACGTAAAGTTGTCCGCATTCGAGCGCAGACCATACTTCTGTCCACCAATATATACAGCATCCGCCCCGTAGTGGACGGCAAATTTCAGCTTCTCCAAATTACCCGCCGGTGCCAGTAGCTCCGGCTTATCCAGGCGGTGGCGTTGTCCCTTATACACAGGCTGTGCCATAGCTTCCAAGATGCTCACTCCTTGCTTGATGTGTTTCAATGTCTTTGATAGACACCTGTTAATATACCTGCTCTTTATAGAAGAACCCGAATGACAGCTCCCGCTCTGGATCCTGCACGCGGCGAATGTCCTCCATCCACTGCTCCTGATACTCATATTGCTCCGGATTTGCCATATAAGCGTCAATGGCCTTGCGATACGTTCGCAGCACGATTTCATTATAGGAGCAAGGCTTCAGCAGCGTCTCCACCTTCAAGCTGTGAATCCCGGCCTGCAGCAGCAGATGCAGATCCTCCAGAATACAAATATCATCCGAGCTCATGATATGGGTGCCGTTCACGTCTTCATAAATCGGAAATTTCTCTTCTGCCCGCTCTGCTTCCACAAGAAACAAACCCCGGTCTTTCCCTAGGCTGCCTTCAGTTACGGGACGTCCTTGATGAGCCATATAGCTCTTTACGAGACTACGCTTGGAATGATAAATATTGGTCATCCCGTGCACCTGAACCTGTGCTTCTATCTCCAGAAGCGGCTTCATATTCGTAATCTCATCCATGTTGAGCTCCCGGGCGAGAATGATCCGTGATGCTCCTCGCCGGCCCCAGTAGTTCGCTGTGGAGAAGTTGGTAGAGGTCATTTCAGCATTCCAGTACAGCGCAATGCCCGGTGCGTGAGCCTTCACCGCCTGCAGCACGGAAGGATCATTAAATTCTACAGCATCGACGCCAATGCGTCCCAGCTCTTTTACATATTGTGACATGACCTCAAGCCGATCGTTCGGCATCAGATTGTTCAAGCTTACGTACAGGCGGGCTCCCTGTTCATGGGCAAGCTCTGCAGCCTCCCGAATTTCATTCAGCTCCATACTGCCGGGTAGACGCATGCCGTAGAGATCCTCTCCCACCAGCACCGCATTTGCACCTGCAGCCAGGTATGCCTGCACTTCATGTATCGATCCCGCCGGAGCCAGCAGCTCTGGTGAATAATTCATATGGATGTCCTCCTACTGACCTTGTGCCATATTGTTGCTGATCTCAATATTTTTCAGATGCTCTTGATAAGTCTTCGCAAACAAATGCTCCTGCGTACCGTCCTTCTTCGTCACATAGAACAGATACTGTGACGCTTCAGGCTTAAGCACTGCCTCAATCGAGGCCAGACTCGGGCTGGAGATAGGACCGGGCGGCAGACCCGGATTGCGATACGTATTGTACGGACTCTCCACCTCTAAATCCTTAAACAGCAGCCTCGCTTTGGGCTTGTCCAGCAAATATTGAACCGTGGCATCGATCTCCAGCTTCATGCCTTGCTCCAGCCGGTTATAAATCACTCCTGCTACCAATGCCCGCTCCTGATCGGCCACAACCTCTCGTTCCACGAGGGAAGCGATCGTGAGCAGCTCGTGGATACTGAGCCCTTTTTCCTCTAATAAAGACTCCCAATTCGGGATATCCTCCAATCGCTTCTCCGTTTGGCTCAGCATTCCCTGAATAACACTTAGAGCAGTGAGTCCTTCCTTCGGCAGCTCATAGGTTGCAGGGAAGAGATACCCCTCCAGCTGGTGACGCAGCTCAGCCTCTGCCGGTATGCCTTCTACAAGGGAGGAATCCCAGCCGTTGACGGAATCCATAAGCTCCAGCAGCTCCTGCTCCTCAAGGCCCGTAGCTTCAGCAATGGTTTGGGCGGTCTGCCGCACGGTATAGCCCTCCGGGATTGTAAATTTCACCATTTCCTTGGGCTTGACCTCTCCATTGTTCAGCATCGTAATCAGCTCTTGATAGGTCGTTCCCGGAGAAGCCTCGTAGGTGCCCGCCATAAAGCGGCTGCCTTCTTCATTCAGTCTCAAATACCCTTTGAACAAAAGATCATTCTTAATGAGTCCGTTTTCCTCCAGCAGCTCTGCAATCCGGGACGTGCCCGTTCCGGGCTCAATCGTAAATTCTACCGGCTGTCCGCCGCCCTCAACAGGCTGAATTCCATTCCACACATACCATCCTGCCCCTCCAGCAATTAGAAGCAGCAAGAACAGTGTGATGCCCAGTTTCTTCATGAAGCACTCTCCTCCATACCAAAAAGGGCGGACTGCTCCGCCCTTTCCTTAGCTGTTTGAAGCTGGGACATGCCGCGCCTCAGAGGCTAAGCATGACCCGCTCACTTCTTAGTACTCGTCTTCTTCCGGGAAGGTCAGCTCGTCGTACAGCTCCGAGATATTCTCCCATTCCTCGTCATCATCAATGGTTGCCAGCTCTAGACTGCCATCGCCAGCCTTCACGATTCGCAGCACTTCGTATTCTTCATCTTTACGGTCTGGCTGAACCAGAATAGCATAGCCTACCCCGTCCACCTCAAACTCTGCTGCGATGTCGAACACTTCTGTCTGACCGCTCTCATCCTGCAGCTCGACGCTCTCACCAAAAGCTTCTCTCAGCGATTGTGTCCAAACGACCTGCTCCGGAGAATAATTAGTCATCTAACTGGCTCCCGTCCATTTGCTCTACGAGCGTATTGAAGGTTTCTTCCACAATGCTCCATTCCTCGTCATCCTCAATCATATACAGCTTCAGATCGTCCCCGTCTTCCTCGTAGCGGAAGGCATACACCTCATCGCTATCCTCGTCGGCACCTTCCACCGGGACAACCATCATATATTTGGCATCGGAGTCATCCACTTCAAACTTCATGATGACTTCAAACTCTTCCTCATTGCCCTCTTCATCAGGGATATAAATAATTTCCGGTTCATCTTGCATGTTCATTTGTTCATTGGCCATTGTTATCACCCTCACCTTTACCTTTTAGAGTCCAAGTAGTTTTGCAAAATTAAACTTGCAGCCATCTTGTCTATGACTTGCTTGCGCTTTTTGCGGCTGACATCGGCTTCCAGCAGCGTCCGCTCAGCAGATACCGTGGAGAGCCGCTCATCCCAAAGGTGAACGGGCAAGCACAGGGATTCCCGCAGCAGGACTGCGAACTCCATGCAGATTTCACCCCGAGGACCGATGCTGCCATTCATATTCTTGGGCAGCCCGACCACAATTTCACTTACCTCATGCTCTTTCACCAAGGCAGTGATGCGATCCAACCCGGTGTCTTCTCCGCGCCGTTCAATGACTTCGAGCCCTTGTGCTGTCCATCCGAACACATCGCTGAGCGCCACACCGATTCGACGGTCCCCGTAATCCAATCCCATGATCTTCATCCTTGCACTCCTAACGGTGACTGGCTAGGTAGAACCGGACCAGCTCTTCAATCAATTCGTCTCGCTCTTTCTTGCCGATCAGGCTTCTGGCATTGTTGTGCCGCGGTATATAAGCGGGGTCCCCGGAAAGCAAATAACCGACAATCTGATTGATCGGGTTATAATCCTTCTCGGTCAATGCGTCATATACCGACAGCATAATATCCCGGGCGGAAGCCTCCTGCTCATCACCTTTTACATTGAACTTGACTGTCTTATCCATTGAGTCCATGCGTGACACCTACCTTCTTCAAAGAACATGTTGCAGACCATCTTCGTTGAAAAAATATTTACCAGCTTGATCTAGTTCTATCATAACACACACGCCGTCGCCTTTGGAAATGCAGGAGCAAAATTTCAGCGGATTATTCCCGCTGGGATGCAGCAGGCGCCGCATTAAGCGCCCGCTACCAGCTCCTCCGCCCGCTTCAGGGCTGCCTGCAGCTTGGAAGCATCCTTGCCTCCAGCCTGGGCCATATCCGGACGGCCGCCGCCCCCGCCGCCGCAAACCGCTGCTACTTCTTTCACCAGTTTGCCCGCATGAAGCCCTTTCTCTACAAGCTCTTTCGGCACGGATACGACAAAGTTCACCTTATCGCCCATAACTGCACCAAGCACAACGACCGTCTCGCTCAGCTTGCCCTTCAGCTCATCCGCTACCGTACGCAAGGCATCCATGCTTCCAGCCTGCACTTCAGCGGCCAGCAGCTTGGTGGTTCCCGCTGTGATAACCTTGTCGCTCAGCTGTCCGGCTTCGATCGCGCTCAGTTTGCCCTGCAGGGATTCATTCTCGCGGGAAAGCTCCTTCAGCTGCTGCTGCAGAGCCTCCACCCGCTTCGGCACATCCTGGAGGCCACTCTTTAGAATAGCTGCGGACTGCTTCAAAATATCGACCTGGGATTCCGCAAAATAGTAGGCCGAGCGACCGGTGACAGCCTCAATTCGGCGAACACCCGAGCCGATTCCGCTTTCACCGATCAGCTTGAATATGCCAATTTCAGAGGTGTTCTGGACGTGACAGCCTCCGCATAGCTCCAGACTGTAATCGCCAACCTGAACGACGCGCACCACCTCACCATATTTCTCGCCGAAGAGGGCCATCGCTCCCATCGCTTTGGCCTCGTCGATGGATTTGTTCTCGATCACTACCGCAGTGCCCTTCCAGATTTGCACGTTCACGCGGCGCTCGATATCCGCGAGCTCCTCCGGCGTAATGCTGCCAAAGTGAGAAAAGTCAAAACGCAGACGTTGCGGCTCTACAAGAGATCCGGCCTGATTGACATGATCCCCCAGCACTTCCTTCAGCGCTTTATGCAGCAGGTGCGTTGCCGTATGATTCTTCACAATGTCGCGGCGCTTGTCGGAATCCACCTGTGCTTGCACAGCGCCATGAACCTTCAGCTCGCCCGCTTCCACGGTGACCAGATGGACATGCTGACCATGCGGTGCCTTGAACAATCCTTCCACCCGCGCGCGGACGCCTTCGCCTTCCAGAACCCCCTGGTCGCTGACCTGACCGCCGCTCTCGGCATAAAATGGCGTGGCATCCAGAATGACCTGACAGGACTGGCCTTCACCAACCTGCTCCACAAAGCCTTCCTCTGTAACTAGGGCGATGACATTAGCAGCACAAACGGTGTCATTATATCCAATAAATTCACTTTTAACCGTGTAATCGGACAGCACACCGCCCTGCACCTTCATGCTCTCGGTCTCTTGACGGGCACTGCGCGCACGATCGCGCTGTTCCTGCATCGCGGCATCAAAGCCCTCACGGTCTACCGTCAGGCCATGCTCCAGTGCATAATCCTCCGTCAAATCGAACGGGAAGCCATACGTATCATACAGCTTGAACGCATCACCGCCACTGATTTGAGCTTGTCCCTGCTCCTTAGCACGTGCACTAATGTCCGCGAGAATACCTAGTCCGTCTGATAGTGTTCTGTGGAACTGCTCCTCTTCCGTTGCAATGACCTTCTCGATAAACTCGCGCTTCTCCACAACCTCCGGATAATACACGCCCATAATATCTCCCACAACTGCCGTCAGGCTATACAGGAATGGCTTGTCCAGGCCGATCACCTTGCCATAGCGAACCGCACGGCGCAGCAGGCGCCGAATCACGTAGCCTCGTCCTTCATTGGAAGGCAGCACCCCGTCACCGACCGCAAACGCCACCGTCCGGATATGATCGGCAATCACCTTGAACGCAACATCGGTTTCTGTGCTGTGGTTGTACTTGACGCCTGCCAGCGCGGCGGTCTGCTGAATAATCGGCTGGAACAGATCAGTATCGAAGTTGGAATCTACATTCTGAAGAATGGAGGCAAAGCGCTCCAGGCCCGCCCCGGTATCAATGTTCTTATTCGGAAGCGGTGTATAGCTGCCATCTTTGTTATGGTTGAACTGGGAGAAGACGAGGTTCCAAACCTCCAGATACCTTTCATTTTCCCCACCCGGGTACAGCTCAGGATCGGAAGCGTCATTTCCGTAAGCTTCGCCGCGGTCATAGAAAATTTCCGTACACGGACCGCAAGGCCCCTCGCCAATATCCCAGAAATTGTCCTCCAGCTTCACAATGCGGCTGGCTGGCAGCCCGATTTTCTCATTCCACAGCTTGTAGGCTTCCTCATCCTCCGGATAGACCGTAACGGACAGCTTCTCGGGATCAAAGCCGATCCATTTGCGATCCGTCAGAAACTCCCACGCCCATGTAATGACCTCTTCCTTAAAATAATCGCCGATCGAGAAGTTGCCCAGCATTTCAAAAAACGTGTGGTGACGGCGCGTTTTGCCGACATTCTCAATGTCATTGGTCCGGATGCATTTCTGCGAATTCGCAATCCGCGGATTGTCCGGCTTCTCACGCCCGTCAAAGTAGGATTTCAGCGGAGCCATACCGGCGTTAATCCACAGCAGCGACGGGTCGTTGTGCGGTACCAGGGAGGCACTGGGCTCAACCTTATGTCCTTTCTCTGCAAAAAACTCCAGCCATTTGGAGCGGATTTCACTTGCTTTCATGTTCTTCATCCTCCGTTTATTTAGGTTGTTTTGGAATATAAAATGATGGGATATGTCGGGTTTTGAGCATAAAAAAAGCCCCTGAATAGAATCAGGGACGATGTTTATCGCGGTACCACCCTGGTTACCTCCTTGCCTTCCAGCACTTCTTGTCCTTAAAAAGCAAAGCTTCGGACAGGCTAAAAGAGATCGCCTTGTTGCGGCATTAGATAACGGCTGCCAGCCGGTGAGGTTAGGCTCACACTCGGAAATCTGCTTTCGATCAGCGATGCTTTGAAGCTCTTGCACCCAACGCTGCAGCACGCAGCAGGAGCTTCTTCTCTGGTAAAGCATCCGGCAGATCTACTTCTTTCCCTCATCGATTTAGGTCATATGGACTTAATATTTTCAAGTATATCCATGCCCTCTGCTTCTGTCAATGAAGGGCAATCCCTTTTATAGGGTCAGGTTTTCCGGCGAACGGCGTAGGCGAAAAAATGCTGCAGCAGCACCTTCATAACCGCAAAGACCGGTACCGCCAAAATCAGTCCCACCATGCCGGCAAGCTGTCCGCCGACGAGAAGCGCAAAAATAATTAACAGCGGATGCATATGAAGCTTTTTGCCGACAACCTGCGGAGAAATCACGTTGCCCTCCAGCATCTGACACACAACATTCACCAGGGCCGCAAGCAGCAGCAGCTTCAGTGAAATGGTTGACGCCATCAGTAGGGCCGGAGCCGCACCGAAGAACGGGCCGACGTACGGAACAATGTTAAACAGGGCCACAATGCTGGCAAACAGCAGCGCGTACGGCATTCCGATAAGCATATAGCCGATATATGCCAGCACTCCGATAATCAGGCAGACGATAAACTGCCCCCGAACATAGTTGCCCAGCGCTGTATCAATCTCTCGCAGCATGGTTACAATCGACTTTCTGCGGCCCCGGGGCAAATAAGAAACTGCCGTTCGTTGGAACACTTCGAAATCCTTCAAGATGTAAAAGATTAGAAAAGGTACCACCAGAATGTTAAACAGCACACCGATCGTCGTGCCGATATTGTCCATAAACTGCGAAATACTGCCAGCGACACGGGTTTCCATATGGTACAACCAGCTGTTCATGCCTGTGCGAACACCGGGCGGCAGTATTTTGCTGTCTAGGCTGCTCATCAGGCTCTGGGCATGCATCGTAAATTCGGGAAGATGCTCATTGAGCTCCTCCAGCTGGCGGATCAGCATCGGAATCATGTTTATGATGATAACGGCCAGGCAGGTCAGAAATACGGCATAAATAAGCAGCACTGCTATGCTTCGAGGCATCTTGCGCTCCGAGAGCAGACAGACGATGGGATTTAACACATAGGATATGATCATGGCAATTAAAAACGGCGCCAGCACGGCCTTTAAGAATCGGTATACGTCCATCAGCATCGGCCGCAGCAGCCATACGAAATATAAAATAATCAGGGAAAGCAGCACCCAGATCAGCAGCCTGAACCATTTGCTTGCACCCAGCTGATCCACAAGACATCCTCTCCTTCCACAGCTTTCAGAAGCCACCTGCCTTGTAAGTATATGTACGAGCCCTGCAAATTATAAAAAAAGAATCACACCCTGTGAGCGCCCATGCGCCATAAGGGTGTGATTCCCGTCATGATTCTATGTAAATCTGCGTCAGTTAGAAGCCTGCATGGGAGGAAAATCCTGCGGATATTCCTCGCCAAAGAACAGATCATCCAGCGAGCTGAGTGTTCCATCCTCTTCCACCTGATATACAGACATTTTCTCACCATTGACAGTTAATTCAATAAAGCATCCCCAGCAGTAAAATTGGTGCGAGCCAATCTTACCAATATCCTTGGAATTGCAATTTGGACATTTCAACATCCTAACCTCACCTATCCATTCACAGAATTAATGGCTTTCTCCAGTCGCTGTTCGCTGAGCGGGGGCACCATAACGGCACTTTCTCCAATACTCATCTCCGGGGTGCAAGGCAGCCATCTGCGGCCTTCAATCAAGTCCGATACAAATCCGTCTGAAATTTCGAGTCCTAGTACTTTATTGCCCTGTTCCTGCTCAAAATAAACATCCGAAATGCGTCCGAGCAGCATCCCGTCCTCTGTCAGCACCTGCATCTCTTTCAATTTCCGCCGCCCCAGCAGATAGGTATAGGGTATTTGGTCAGCATCCGTCTTCTCGATCACTTCTTCACTCCGGATCATGACGGCATCCTCTCCATAAGCCTCAATGTTGTCCCATGATACGGTTTTCACATGTGAGGAAAAGAGAGCCTTGCCTTCCAGCTCAAAACCGGTAATATTCCATTGTTCATCTAATATAAAATCGTGGATTTTCCCAATCTCCTTGCCGTTCTCCACGTCGAATACAGCGAGTCCAATCATTTCCTGAAGCTTCATAAGACTTGGATACCTCCTCATCCCTTTACGAATTCGCACGATGATAGCGATGGCCGCTGCTCGTGCTAAGGATGAAATGGACTACTGACACCTCCTGACCCATTTCAAGAGAGAATCCTTGAGGGTTATTTACGCAGCCGTTTCAGGAAGGTTCCAATTTTTTGTGATGTGTACTCCATTTCTTGAGTAGTATTACCCAAACCAAAACTAAAGCGAATCGCGGAGCGATAAACATTTTCAGGAAGGTTCATTGCCAGCAGAACATGTGAAATTTCAAGGGAGCCTGACGTGCAGGCGGAGCCACTCGCCGCTGCTATGCCTGCCATATCCAGATTCATCAGCATCGTTTCTGTAGGGATGCCCGGGAAGCTGATATTCAGAATATGCGGCATGTAGTGCTCCTCGCTGCCATTGATGACGAAAGCTTCTTCGCCGATTTCGGCGCGAAGTCCGGTTAGCAGCGTGCTGCGCAGCTCTTCTGCATGACCCCGGCGCTTGGAAAGGGATGGCACGGCAAGCTCCAGAGCCTTGGCGAAGCCGGCAATGCCCGCCATATTCTCGGTGCCTGCCCGGCGCTTCTTCTCCTGCAGGCCGCCGTGCTGACGCGGTGCCAGGGAAGTTCCTCGGCGATGGACAAGCGCACCGATTCCCTGCGGCCCGTTCACCTTATGTGCCGAGAAGCTCCATAAATTCACCGGCAGCTCCCGGCACGAGATCTCCTCCATCCCCAGCGCCTGAACAGCGTCCGTGTGCATGACAATGCCGCGGCTGCGCGCCAGCTCCCCAATCTCGGCGATAGGCTGAAGCGTGCCCACTTCATTGTTGCCATACATAATCGTAATCAGCGCTGTCTCATCTTGAATGCTTGCTTCTACATCACTTACAGATACCCGTCCTGTCTTGTCCACCGGCAGATAAGTTACCTCCCAGCCCTGCCGTTCCAGCTCATGACAGGTGTGGAGCACCGCATGGTGCTCCACAGACGATGTGATGATATGCTTGCCGCGGGCATGATCTGCCGCCAACGTTCCCAGAATAGCCAGGTTGTCGCTCTCTGTACCGCCAGATGTAAAGATCAGCTCATCCGGATCACAGCCGAGCAAGGCTGCAATCCGGTCACGGGAGCCATTCACGATCTTTTTGGCTTCGCGGCCGAAGCCGTGAACGCTGGAAGCATTCCCGAAGTGCCCGGTCATGACGGACATCATCGCCGCTGCGGCCTCCGGGTGCATTGGAGAGGAAGCCGCGTGATCCAAGTAAATTTTGTTCATCCCTGCACCGCCTATATATAGAACATATAATTGTCCGAAGCGGACTGTTCCTGATAGTGAATCATGTTGTCCAGCGTTGTGGAGTCAAGCACCTCGGCAATACTGTCCCGAATGCGCAGCCACAAATCCCGCTTAGCCGGGTCATCCTCTTCCGTAAAATCGACCGGGGAAATCGGTCCCTCCAGCACGCGGATAATGTCACCGGCCGTTATGCTTTCCGGCTCCCGGGACAAAATATAGCCGCCGTAGGCACCGCGGATGCTCTTGACGAGCCCGGCATTACGCAGTGGAGCAATGAGTTGCTCCAGATAATGCTCAGACAGCTGATTTTTCTCGGCAATGCTCTTCAGCGAGGTCGGCCCTTCTCCGAACTTGGCCGCCAGCTCCATCATAATCGTCAATCCATATCTGCCTTTTGTTGATATCTTCATTAAGGGGACACCTCTCTACAATGGTTGTTATATGTTTATTTCTTCCTTGATTTCATCGGAAAATGGAAAAGATTTCACACCCTCATTAACATAACCTCTTTATTCCGATCAAATACCTCTGTATATGGTAACATACCATAGCCGTTTATGGGGAATTTTCAGGAGCTGTTCATCAAATTGTTCACCTGGAGTGGACAAATCATGTCCGTGTAGAGCTGGACAGGTTGTGATAGAATACAGGTATGGGCACAATTCAAATTAGAAAATGGTGATCAACAATGACAGAACAAGCAACCCGCAAGCGGATCGTCGTCGGTATGTCCGGTGGTGTCGATTCTTCCGTGACCGCGCTGCTTCTGAAGCAGCAGGGCTATGAAGTTATCGGCATCTTCATGAAAAACTGGGACGATACTGATGAATTCGGCTATTGTACCGCAGAAGCGGACGCCGAGGACGTACGCCGTGTCTGTGAGCAGCTGGATATCCCGTATTACACCATCAATTTCGAAAAGGAATATTACGATAAAGTATTTTCCTATTTTCTGGATGAATATAAGGCAGGCAGAACCCCGAACCCGGATGTCATGTGCAATCGTGAAATCAAGTTTGGCGAGTTTCTGAACAAGGCTATCGATTTGGGTGCGGATTATGTGGCCACCGGTCACTATGCGCGTGTTGTGGAGAACGACGGAGTGTATTCTCTTCTCCGCGGCGTGGACAGCAATAAAGATCAGACCTACTTCCTGAACGCGCTCAATCAAGAACAGCTGTCCAAAGCGATGTTTCCAATCGGTCATTTACCGAAGCCGGAGGTTCGCCGCCTCGCAGAGGAAGCAGGACTGTACACGGCCAAGAAGAAAGACAGCACAGGCGTCTGCTTTATTGGCGAGCGCAACTTCAAAGAATTTCTGGGACAATACTTGCCGGCGCAGGGCGGAGATATGGTCGATATTGTGACAGGGGACGTGAAGGGACGGCATGACGGGCTGATGTATTATACGCTAGGTCAGCGCCAGGGCCTCGGCATCGGCGGCTCCGGCTCCGGAGAGCCTTGGTTTGTGGCCGACAAGAACCTTCAGGATAACATCCTGTACGTCGTTCAAGGTGACCACCCAAGCCTGTATTCTACCGGCCTTGTTGCCTCCGGCCTGAACTGGATTGCAGGGGAAGCGGCTGTGCCCGCCGCGTCATTCACCTGCACCGCCAAATTCCGTTATCGTCAGCCGGACCAAGAGGTTACCGTCACCCGCCGGGAAGACGGGACTGCCCATGTGGCCTTTGCCTCTCCGCAGAAAGCGATCACGCCAGGGCAGGCCGTTGTCTTTTATGACGGAGAAACCTGCTTGGGCGGCGGAACCATAGAATTGTCAGAGAAAATCTCGTATTAAACCCAAAGAGGCTGTCCCCCAAGTAGATTCTTGTTTAACGAGGCAGCTCACTTGAGTGAGACCTGAAGCAAAAAATAAAGACATGGTGGAGTCAGGGAGGTTATCCCAGCACCGCCATGTCTTTATTTTGGTTTATTGCCGCCTTGCTGTTATTTCTCCTCTACGGCGGCAAACGAGGCCATCCCGCAAGACCCTAGATCTTGTGGGACAGCCTCTTTTGTGTCTGTTTCCATACCACTACAAAGATCGAGCAACCCGAAACCCGCAATTGCCTGTTGAGCTGTCCGGCGTGTTGGAGCTGCGCGCAGCCACCCGGTACCGATTGCAGTATGAGCGGTGACATAAGTAGGATCCGCCCCGCATGGAGCGCTTTCCGGTAGAACGACTATAGCGGGGGTTGTCCGCGGAAGTGGTCTGATGGTAATCCGGGCTGAACCAGTCACTGCACCACTCCCACACATTTCCTGACATATTATAAAGACCGTATCCGTTAGGCAAAAAGGCATCCATCGGTGCGGTGCCGACATAGCCATCCAGTTCACTGTTACGCACGGGGAATTTGCCCTGCCAGATGTTACAGCGATGCTCGCCGTCCACCTTCAGCAGATCTCCCCATGGATATGTTCTGCGCTCCAATCCTCCGCGGGCCGCATACTCCCACTCCGCCTCCGTAGGCAGCCGGACTCCCGCCCAGCGGCAATAGGCATCCGCATCATTCCATGAAATATGAATGACCGGATGATCCAACCGATCCTCCACATGAGACCCCGGACCCTCCGGAGCATTCCAGTAAGCCCCTTCCACGACATACCACCAGGGAACATCCCGCGGCACATGCTCGACATGCTGCTTGATCTCCTCGGGCACCAGCAGGTGAAACACATAAGACCAGCCAAAGCTTTCAGCCTCTGTAACATAGCCTGTAGCATCCACAAAAGCCTTATATTCCGCATTAGTGACCGCATAAGGAGCGATCTCGAAGGCATCAAGCTGGACCTTGCGCTCTGGCCCCTCTCCGTCGGCCGGAAAGCCGTCCGTAGAGTTCGTACCCATCCAGAAGGCTCCGCCAGGCAGGCTGACCATCGCCCCGGCATGCTCTTTTCCTTCGCCTGGCAAAAGAGTAGCCTCTGTCATCACCTGCTCCTTAACGGCTTGATTGGCGTTGCTGCGGCTAGCGGCACAGCAGTTACCGGATGAACTCATATCTCTTCCCCCTTTAATATGGAAGCTTTAATTTAATTTAGAATAACACAATGCCGGCTGCAGCGGCTGCCAGAATGAGCAGCAGCGGATGCAGCTTGTAGCGGATCAGAAGCAGCAGGCTAAGGCCGCAGATGATCAGGGTGCCAATGCTGCTCCAGGTCACAGCAACCTCGCCGTTGCCAAGAAAGCCGAAGTGCAATGCAGCATAAACGATCAGCCCGGTTACGATCGGTCTTAATCCATAGAATGAGGAGCGCACAAGGCTGTTATGGCGAACCCGGAAAAATAAAGTGGCAAGCGTAACAATAATCAGCAGCGAGGGCAGTACAATCCCGGCTGTGGCAGCCATGGCCCCGGCTGCGCCGGAGGTCTTGAAGCCGATCAGCGTCGCCGTGTTCGTGGCAATCGGTCCCGGCGCCATTCCGGCCAGCGCCACCGTACTCTGAAACTCGTCGTTCGACAGCCAGCCGTACTCGGATACCTCGAATTGAATGAGTGGAATGACGGCATAGCCTCCACCGAAGGAGACAAAGCCTATTTTAAGAAAAGTAAGAAATAATTGCAGCAGCATGCGTAATGAACCCCCTTTAATGTAAAGCCGTTACACCGTTAGATATAATACTCCGGACTGTAGGATTGAGGGGTTGCGTTCACAACGATTTCCTTCTCGGTTTGAATCGACAGCCCGATCCAGCGCTTGATCTGAATAAACACAATACCTGCCAGAATGCCAAAGCCAATCATATAAATCGGACTGATCGGGAAGACGACGAGAATAATGACTGCGGAAGCCATCATGACGGCCGTTGATATATCAAATACCGACTGCTTTGCCATCCGATAAGCGGCTAAGAGGATAAGTGCAATGACGGCCCCTTGAATGCCCTGCAGCGCAGCCTGAGTCTTCTCATGGTCATGAAACATCAGGTAGAACACGCTCAGTAAAATGACAATGAGGAAAGTAGGAAGCGTAATGCCGATCACTGCTGCTGCTGCGCCGGGAACTCCAGCCTTGCGGTACCCGATAAATGCTGCTGCGTTAACGCCAACGCCTCCCGGTGCCGAGCCGGAGAGGGAAATCATATCTGCCATTTCCTTTTCATCCATCCATCCCCGCTTCACCATAATCTCCCGTTCAATAACAGGCAGCATAGCGTATCCGCCCCCGAATGTAGACGGTCCAATCTGAAAAAAAGCTTTGAACAGATCTATAATTAAACGACGCCGTTCGTTAGACAAGGAAGGTCACCTCCAAAGATGTTTGCTTTCATACCTCTATTGTAGCACCTTTATTCCATTTTGGAATTAAGTATTTTGACCATTCTTGAATTTAAAGCATTTTTCATTTTAATTCAGAGTAAGTTCATCAAATTTGTAGTTATTTAAACCACTTTATACATCTTTGGAAGAAAGACTTTTCTTGGAAAAAAAGGCCTGCTTTCGTTATAATCATACATAGAACTTCCACAAGGAGCCTAAATCGCTATGCAGACTGAAGATTTGTACACGCCATCATCCAAAATGCTCATATACTCCCTCATTGCAGAAGCCGGCTCCATCACCAAGGCTGAGCTCCAGCACAAGACCCTGATCAAGAGCAGCACCCTGACCCGGCTGCTGGATGAAATGCTGGAGCAGCACTTGATCGAGGCTGCGGATCTTGGTCCCTCCCGGGGCGGCAGGCGTCCCATACTATACCGGATCACTCCGGATTATGGATATATTTTTGGACTGGAGGTATCCCGGATTCATTCCTCTCTCGGTCTGTTCGATATGCAGCTGAATCCTAAATCCTTGATTCACTGGCATATGGATGAGGGCATGACACCGGAGCGGTTCAAGGAATATGTGCTGCGCCATATGCGGATGTTTCTTCGGGACCATCAGATCGCACCGGAACGCATTCAGGGACTCGGGATCGGGGCCGTTGGCCCGTTGAACCGGTCTACGGGAACGATTTTGAATCCGCAATATTTCCCGGCAAGAGGCTGGAGTGATGTTCCGATCTGCCAATGGTTCCAAGAGGAAACCGGCTTTCGGACGATTCTGGAGAACGGGGTCAATTCAGCGCTCATTGGAGAGCAGTGGTCACTGCGGCATGAGAACATCCAGCACGTGCTGTATGTTCACGCTGGCGTCAGCCTCCGCTCTGCCATGATGTCTCATGGCCGCATCGTTCATGGGGCCATGGATATGGAGGATGCCATTGGACAAATGATTGTCCAGGCAGGCGGATTAAGGCTGAATAATACGGGGAATTATGGAGCGCTGGAAGCCTATGCTTCCATTGAAGCCATGGAGCAAAAGGCTCAGTCCGATGCCAAAATGGGTCGCGCTCTGTTCCGGCAGCAAAAGGAGCTGCCCCCGGAGCAGATTAATTTTGATGTGTTGATTCAGGCACTGAAGGCCTCTGAGCCCTACGCGGTGGAGCTGTTCAGCCAGTCCGCATCCTACTTCGGCATCGGGCTTAGCAACCTGATTCATATATTCCAGCCGGAAAAGGTCATATTGGGAGGCGCCCTGATCCACTCCAATACGATGTACTACAATACGGCCATACAAATTGCGGCTGCCAACACTGGCTATAACGCACAGTACAAGCCGCAGTTTACCAAGGGGCAGCTGATGGAGGCTGCCTCTGTAACCGGCGCCGCGCTTCATTTAAGAAACTCCATTGAGCTGTAAGCTTCAGCCCCTCCACCCGCGACGGATCTGAGGTGCTGACAATCTTGTGAATAACAGAAAAGAGCTCCGGAAGGCGAGAATTCGCCCTTCGGAGCTCTTTTTACAATGATAGAAGACCGTTATGAGGCCGGCATCGGCGTCGGAGTTGGCTTTGCATAGCCGTTCTCGTATTTGGCATCCACAGCCTCGCGAATCTCACTCAGACTCTTCCCTTCGGATTTCAGCTTGGCGGATTCCACAGCAATATCCAGGCAGACGCCGCAGCGCGTACCATGATCATCCCACAGTATGCTCCCGTCTTCCCGTACCTCTTTAATGAAGCAGTTCAGATTGCTCTCGTGTCCCGCGCTTTCCCCGCAGCCGCAATAGCACGGGATGTACGGAAGCACATCTGTAATTTGAGCAGCGATGCTGTAGACAGCGCGAATGTCATTGCTCTTGCCGTCCAGAAAAGAAGGCAGCACCTCACCCGATGACGTCAACTCTTGAAGGTCTCCATTACTCAACTTGTGCTGAGAGCCGTGCTCCTGCAGATGATGGTCAACCTCATGTTCCGCTGCATGCTCTCCCGCATGATCATCTTGAGCCCCCCCGTTGCCGCAGCCGCTAACCAGCAGGACCGCCGTCAGCAGCCATACAGCCCCTGATTTACGCATGATGATTCCCCCTTTTGCATTGTAAAAACCGGTATACCCCTTTACAGGATCAGTCGTGAAGTATAATACCCTGCCGCCGCACCTGACAGTCCCAAAATGAGCGTGACGGCCACGTAAAGCACAGCCAGCCGCCTCTTCTTCTGCATCATCAATGTCACCGTCTCATAGCCAAACGTGGAAAATGTAGTGAACGCTCCACAAAAGCCGATGCCCAGCAGGGCATACAGCTGCGGAGACAGCGCCTGCTCATTCGCGACAATGACGCCAAGCAGCATAGATCCCGACACATTTACGACGGTCGTGCCCCTAGGAAAGCCCTTGCCTGAATACCCGAGACGCAGCCCGGCCGCATATCGTGCTGCCGCACCGAGCATGCCTCCTACCGCAATATATAGCGCAATCATCGGCGATCCGCCTCCCTCAGAGGCGTGCTCTTTCTTCCCAGCCAGAGGCCTCCCCAAGATAGCAAGAGTCCGCCTATAAGACTACAGGCGATATAGGCTAGTGCAGACAAGTGCTGTCCGCTCTCTAGGAGTCGGAGTAACTGAACACTAAAGGTGGACATGGTTGTGAAAGCCCCCATTAAACCGGTTCCCAGCAGCAGCGTGGCCTCTGCCGGAAGCTTCACAGCAGCAGCGCCGCCGCCCAGCAGCCAGCCCAGCAGGAGGCACCCCGCCAGATTCACAAGCAGGATGCCCAGCGGAAAGCCGGAGGCGGGTGCAGGAATTGCGGCATCCAGACCAGATCTGGCGAGCGCCCCTGCGGCCCCGCCGACAGCGACGAGAAGTATATTTTTGCCCTTGCCCGGAATAGAGCCCGTCACGTTATTCTCCTTGGCGCAGGCGCTGATTGTGAGCAATCTTCTGCTCGCTTCCCTGCTCCGTTGCCCGGTAAAACACTTTGTTCTGGAGCTCCCTCGGGAGATACTCCTGCTTCACATAGTGACCGGGATAGTCATGGGGATAACGATATCCCTCATGCCCGAGCTTCACGGCACCCTTGTAGTGGGTATCCCTCAAATGCAGCGGCACCTCCGCGGAGGGAACCTGCTCTATTGAAGCCATGGCCGAATGGATCGCGGTATATACGGCATTGGACTTCGGGCTTTCCACGCAAAAAAGAATCGCCTGGGCAATATTCAGCTTGGCCTCCGGCCAGCCGTTATTGCGGTAAGCCTCCAGTGCGCTCACGGCCTGAACCATTGCCTGGGGATTCGCCAGGCCAATATCCTCGCTGCTCGCTGCAATCAGCCTGCGAATAAAAGTCATGGGATCCATCCCAAGCTTCTCTACCGCATATAAGAACCAGAAGAGCGCCGCATCGCTGGAGCCGCGAATGCTTTTGTGAAAGGCAGACAAGACGTCGTACTGGGTAGATTCGTCCGCCTTTACAATCGGCCGCCGGATAGATTCCTCTGCTACGGCCAGAGTAACATGCACAGTTCCGGTGGCGTCCGGCGGTGTGGTCATGGCTGCTAGCTCCAGCGCATTCAAGGCTCTGCGGATATCTCCGTTCGCCATGGCTGATATATGAGCCAGTGCGTCATCATCTGCCACAAGGTCCATAAATCCCAATCCGCGTTCGTTGTCCTTCAGGGCCCGGTGCATGGCCTCCAGTGCATGCTCCTTCGTAAGCGGCTGCAGCTGAAACAAGGTGGACCGGCTCATCAAGGCTCCGTTAACATAATGAAACGGATTCTCTGTCGTCGCCCCTATAAAAATAATCGTCCCCTTCTCTACAGCAGGCAGCAGCGCGTCCTGACGGGCGCTGTTAAAGCGGTGCACCTCATCCAGGAATAGAATGGTCTTGCTGCCGTATAGGGATCGATTGTTCTGGGCCTGCTCGATCACCTCTCTGACGTCCTTGACGGAGGCGTCCACAGCGTTTAATCGGACGAACGTCCCTTGGGTATGCCGGGAAATGATATGCGCCAATGTGGTTTTACCGCAGCCCGGAGGTCCGTACAGCAAGATGGACGAAACCTGATCGCCTTCCACAGCCCGACGCAGCAGCTTGCCCGGTCCTATAATATGCTCTTGACCTATATATTCATCGAGGCTTTGAGGACGCATCCGATCGGCCAGCAGCCGTGCGGCCGCGTCCTCCTCCCGCCCTATGGAGAACAAATCCATGCGAACACTTCCTTTTGTACATCGTTGAGGTCATGCTGCATCTATCATAACACACTTACAGCGCTTCTAGCTCTGCCGGCCAGCCCGTCTCTCCAGCCGCTGATCCCAGGTATGCCGGCAGCTCTTCCTCATACATCAGCCACAGCTCATGCAGAGCACGCGTACAGCCCACGTACATCAATCGGGCATCCCATTGCTTCTCCGGATAATGCCGTCGATCGGCATCCGCCAGGATGACGGCATCGAATTCCAGCCCTTTGGAGAGATACACCGGAAGAATGGATAAGCCGCCGTGATAGGTCCCTTCGCTTCCGTCGATCAGGTTGAGGTCACGACATTCTGCTGCCAGCGCAGCATGAAGTGCTCTTGCCTCCTGCAAGGTACGGGTCAGAATGGATACGGTCCGGTAGCTCCCTTTTTGACTTAAATGCCGCAGCGCCCGCGCCAGCTCCTCTACTCGGCTGCTGGATCCCGGATTTCCATAAGGAATGAGCCGCACAGGATCTCCGCTTCGAAATACAGGCACCGCCAGGAGGGGACTGTGAACCCCTTTGTCCAGAATCATATTTCCGAACTCGATAATTTCCATCGTAGAACGGTAGCTTCGAGTGAGCGCAAAATATGCCTGATGCTCCTCGTCAAACCAGGAGCTCATTTCTTCCCAGGCATGCACGCCCTTATAGCCGTGAATGCCTTGCGATAAATCTCCCAAAATCGTGAAGGAATGGCCTTGCACAAATTGGTCCAATAACGCGATTTGAATCGGCGAGAAATCCTGCGCTTCATCAATGACTACATGATGAAAACGCTGCTCTCCTTCGATCTCATGAAGCAGGGTATGAATGTACACCAGCGGCGCCAGATCCTCCTCCCGCAGAAGCCCTTTTTTCAAATCCTTGCGCGCCGCAGAGCGAGTGGCCTCCGGGATGCTGCTGGTCATATCCGCTTCCCAGAATGGAGCCTTTGTCACCCCGAAAATTTGCTTATACAGATTTAGCGGCTCCAGTTTCGGCCATTGGTTGGCATAGGACTTTTCTCGCTGCGAGGCTTTCTTCTTCCGCTCTTTGAGAGCGGCTAGCGATGGCGATTTCTTCAGCTCCATTTCTACCCAGCGATGCATTCTTGCAAGCACTCTTTCCTTGCGCTTCGCGAGCGGATACGGCTTATATTCAGCCTCATACCACTCGCGTATGGTTTCCTTACAGAGCAGGGCCCCTTCCCACGGTACGAAATCCATGTCCGGCAGCGCCGCATGCTCCAGCTGCTCTATACAGCGCTGAATCAGCTTCATGAACGAGATCGAGCCTTTGTACCGTCCACTGATCTCATCACTCAGCTCCCGCGTGCCTTTCCCTGGCTCGGTTTCAAACCAGTAGGCCAAGGTATCTGCACCTTCCTGCTCCGTCAGCGACATTTCCAGCAGCTCTTGCGCCCAGCTGGTAAATGTTCGCTGCTGAATATCTCCAACGCCAAGCTCTGGCAGCACCTCTGAAATATAGTCCAGAAACATACGATTTGGCGCGAAAATAATCATTTTGTCTGCGGACACCTGCTCCTTATACTGATACAGCAAAAAAGCAAGCCGATGCAGCGCCACGGTCGTCTTCCCGCTGCCCGCCACGCCCTGGATAATCAGAGCCGTGTTCTTGACGGCACGGATAATCTTGTCCTGCTCGGCCTGAATCGTTGATACGATATCCCGCAGCTTGTTATCCTTGTTCTCCCCCAGACGGTAGACGAGAAATTCATCAGTGACGGCAGGCCCGCCCCCTCCCCGCTGATAGGTGTCAGATACTCGTTCCAGAATCTGCTTGCGAATCATGACGTTGCGTTTCAGATACACCAAGCCTTCGATCAGCCCCTCTGGAGCTTCATAAGAAGCAGGCTCGTCTCCACCGGTAAAGGAGTAGAACAGGCTCGCCACAGGAGCCCGCCAGTCAATGACCACGGGATGCTCCCCGGCCTCCTCCCGGTCAAAGCCCGTCTTGCCTATGTATAATGCATATTGCTGCTCTTTGCCGTTCTCATGGAAATCAAGCCGGCCAAAATAGGGCTGAACTTGGCTCTTGGCAAGCGACTGCCTCCGTTCCTCCCGGCCGGCCTCCAGCAGCTGCTCTGTAAAATCATGTCCCGTATACACAGGCACACTGCGCAGCCGTTCCAGCTGCTGCTCAATTTCATGAAGAGTTTTGTTTAAATGCCGCTCTTCTTCTTGATAGGCACTTTGAAAAGCATCCGTCACCTTCAGTTACCTCCTAAGAATCTCAAATGTATCCTGAATTGTATCATTTATCATGAATCCTGATCAGGAAAAGGACACTCATTGTAGCACATGGACTTCACGGCGACAAACTTTTTTAGAACCGAGTAAAAGACAAGAAACAGGCGCCGGAAGTCCGCTCTGACACCTGCGGTCTTCTAACGCCTGCAATCCTGTGATGCTATGTTGAAATTCCAGCCTTCTCCAGCAGCTCCCGCACAGCTACCGACACCATAATCAGGCCGGCAACCGGGGGAACAAATGCGTTGCTCGCCGGAGGCTGCTTTGCTTTGCGGATTTCCGGAGCATTCTCCGGCACAATCTTGTCGGTTACATCCTTCCGCGGCTTCATCGGCTCTTCCAGGGAGAAGACCACCTTGACGCCCTTCTTAATCCCGTCCTTCCGAAGCTTGGTACGGATCACTCGTGCAATGGGATCCATCGACGTCTTTGAGATGTCGGCCACCTGGAACTTGGTCGGATCCATCTTATTAGCTGCGCCCATGCTCGAAATGATCGGAATGCTGCGCTTCAGGCATTCCTTGATCAAATGAATCTTGTACATGATCGTATCTGATGCATCCAAGACATAATCCAGATCATATTTGAACAGCTCTTCATACGTCTCATCCGTATAGAACATATTCAGCGCAATCGCTTCGCACTCCGGATTGATCAGCTTCACCCGCTCCACCATCAAGTCGGCCTTCTTCTGTCCGACGGTCGAGGTCAGTGCATGAATCTGGCGGTTGATATTGGTAATGTCCACGACATCCTTGTCGATCAGAATAATGCGGCCTACGCCCGTGCGCGCCAGAGCTTCGACGGCAATCGAGCCGACACCGCCGATGCCAAGCACAGCTACCGTGCTGTTCTTCATCGTCTCCAGCCCTTCCGGGCCAATCGCAAGCTCGGTGCGCGAAAATTGATGCAGCATGGATTTGTTCCTCCTTCTTACATATGGTTAGAGCGCTGTATCTTCACAACGGGCAGCGCAATACTATCCGTTGCTTTCTTTCTTCTCTTCTACCGGCTTCTTGGCCAGCTTAATGTGCAGCTGCTCCAGCTGACCTCCATCCACCTCGGACGGAGAATCCATCAGCAGATCGGTTGCGTTCGCGGTTTTCGGGAACGCAATCGTCTCACGCAGGTTCGTACGTCCAGCCAACAGCATAACAAGCCGGTCAAAGCCGAAAGCAATGCCGCCATGCGGCGGTGTGCCGTATTCAAACGCATCCAGCAGGAATCCGAACTTCTCGTAAGCTTCCTCGGGAGACAAGCCGAGGGCTGCAAACATTTTTTCCTGAACGTCACGCTTGTAGATCCGCATGGAGCCGCCGCCAACCTCATAGCCGTTCAGAACCAGGTCATACGCCTGTGCACGAACACTGAGCGGGTCGCTCTCCAGACGCTCGACATCCTCATCATTAGGACGAGTGAACGGATGATGCTCTGCTACATAGCGCTTCTGCTCTTCATCGTAGCTTAGCAGCGGGAAGTCCAGCACCCAGGCAAATTTGAATTCTTTATCGTTGATCAAGCCCAGCTGACGGCCGATTCGCAGACGCAGTGCGCCCAGAACATCCGCAACGACCTTTTTCGTGTCCGCCGAGAACAGCAGCAGATCGCCTTCTTCCGCGCCAGTGCGCTCCTTCACCGCTTCAATCTCTTCGGGAGTAAAGAATTTCACGATCGGCCCCTTGAATTCGCCTTCCTTCACTTGAATCCAGGCCAGGCCCTTCGCACCGTAGCGGGCAGCAAATGGTCCAAGGTCATCAATTTCCTTACGTGTCCATGTACCGCAGCCTTTAGCGTTCAGGCACTTTACTTCGCCGCCTTTTTCGATTACGGAAGCGAACACCTTCACACCGCTGTCAGCTACGATATCATTCATTTCAATCAGTTCCATGCCAAAGCGCAGATCCGGCTTGTCCGAGCCGTATTTGCCCATCGCGTCCGCATGGCTGATGCGCTGGAACGGAGTCGCCAGCTCAACGCCAATCGTTTCCTTAAACAGGCGAACCATCAGCTGCTCCATCATCGACAGCAGGTCATCGCGCTCCATGAAGGAAGTCTCGATGTCGACCTGTGTGAACTCCGGCTGACGGTCAGCACGAAGATCCTCATCCCGGAAACAGCGGGCGATCTGGTAATAACGCTCCAGGCCGCTGACCATCAGCAGCTGCTTGTAAATCTGCGGGGACTGCGGAAGTGCAAAGAACTCCCCTGCATGCACGCGGCTTGGCACCAGATAATCCCGCGCGCCTTCTGGCGTGCTTTTGGTCAGAATCGGTGTTTCGACATCTGCAAACCCTTCTCCATCCAGGAAGTCGCGGAAAATCTTCGACGCCTTGGAACGAAGCATGAGCGTCTGCTGCATTTCCGGCCGGCGCAGATCGAGGTAACGGTACTTCAAGCGCAGCTGCTCGTCCACCTCAACACCGTCCTCGATAAAGAACGGAGGCGTTTTGGCGGCGTTCAGCACTTCAATCTCGGTAACCTGAACCTCAATTTCACCTGTAGCCAGGTTCTTGTTTACGGTTTCCGGATCACGCTGAACGACTTTACCGGTTACTGCCAGCACGTACTCACTGCGAACCTTGTCAGCCACAGCCAGCGCTTCGCCGGAGAAATCCGGATTGAATACCACCTGCATAATTCCGCTGCGGTCGCGCAGATCAATGAACAATACGCCCCCCAGGTCACGGCGGGTTTGTACCCAGCCGTTCAGTGTTACCGTCTCTCCGATATTTGCAGCCGTCAACTGACCGCAATGATGCGTCCTTTTTAACATGATTTCATCTACCCCTCTTCATATATTTAAAGTCATTATGGCCGGGTTAACCTAACACAGTTCTCTATGCAGCTCATCAAGCCTTACCGTCCGCTGCTCTCCGGTTTCCATCGATTTCAGGGCAATCTCGCCTTTGGCCAGCTCATCGTCCCCCAAAATCGCCGTATAGCGCGCCTGCAGACGGTCTGCTGATTTCATCTGCGCCTTCATCTTGCGTCCCTGGTAATCCCGCTCTGCGGAAATGCCGGCACTGCGGAGCTGGAAAATAATCTTCGTAATTTCCTTCTCCGCCGCTTCTCCAAGCGCTACAAGATACACATCCAGCGGTTTAACCGCATTCAGCTCAATGCTCTGATGCTCAAGGATCAGCATAATCCGCTCCAGCCCGATGCCAAATCCGATACCGGTCTGATCCGGACCGCCGATCTGTTCCACCAGTCCATTGTAACGGCCGCCGCCGCCCACCGTATCAATCGCACCAATTCCCTGTGCTTTGAATTCAAACGCGGTATGGGTGTAGTAGTCCAGGCCGCGCACCATTCTCGGGTTGACCTCGTAGTTGACCTCCATCGCATCCAGGTAGGCCTTCACCTGTTCAAAATGCTGACTGCAGGCTTCATCCAGACTCTCCAAAATGGAAGGGGCTCCGTCAAACTTGTCCTGATCCTTCTTGCAGTCCAGCACCCGCAGCGGATTGCGGTCCATGCGGGATTGACAGTCACTGCACAGCTGATCCTTCATCGGCGTCAGGAAGGACAGCAGGCGCTCCCGGTAAGCCGCCCTTATTTCCGGTGTGCCCACGGAGTTGATTTCTACCTTGACACCGGACAGCCCCAGCTCCTTCGTAAACGAGTAGCCCAGAGCAATAACCTCCGCATCAATAGACGGGTCCGCAGCTCCGAACACCTCGATGCCGAACTGGTGAAACTGGCGGTATCGGCCGGCCTGCGGACGCTCGTAGCGGAACATCGGCGCAATGTAATACAGCTTTGTGACATCGGGCTCGCCATACAGCTTGTTCTGAACGTACGCGCGAACGACACCAGCCGTGCCTTCCGGACGCAGGGTCATGCTGCGGTCTCCCTTATCCTTGAAGGTGTACATTTCCTTCTCTACAATATCCGTCGTTTCACCTACGCCGCGCTCGAATAGCTCGGTCTGCTCGAACAGGGGTGTGCGGATCTCCCGAAAATTGTACCGCTGACAGAGGTCTCTTGCTTTGCCCTCCACGAACTGCCATTTCTCGACTGTACCCGGCAGCAGATCCTGGGTTCCGGTCGGATTCTTGAACTTCATCTCCGCCATGTTTCATATCCTCCAATTCATCTTTCTGTTCTCTAGAAATCAAAAAATCCCCCGCCCCGTTGTAACAAACAACAACAGGGACGAGAGATTGTCATCAATTAAATCACCCGTGGTACCACCCACATTCCGAAAAATCCCTCATACTGCATCTGGATTCTTCGCTCATCCGGATAACGCCCGGCCTGCGCAGAGCAGCTACTCTTGCTTGCAGCAAGCATTTCGCCGTCTGTTCTCGGGGAAGTCATTCGTCCATTCATCACGGAAATCCTTGCAGCCTGGAGGGATTTCTCTCTGATCATGTGGGGATGGATTACTTGGTCCCGTCATCAAATCATTATGACATGCAACCCTGTTCTCTACAGTGTTGCCTAAACATTATATTTTAAGATTGTAATGAACCGCCACGTTAAAGTCAAGAAATTCCTGACGAAATGAATCGATAGAGGTTGCAAAAGCTCAAAAAAAAACCTGCGATCTCATATCGCAGGTCCAAAAGAGTATATTAAAAGGGGGTCATGCTGTTATTATAAACCGCATATATTATCAGAACATGTAACTCATATTACAGTTATATTACAGTGGTGAAAGCGCTGCTATATTGTAAGGATATCATGAAAGACAGCAAAAAAGCCGCCATTGCTGACGGCTTTATCCCAAAGCATACTATTCGTTCTCAAATTTCTCGATGAAAGCGTGGTTGGAGCGCAGCTTGTGCACGATCTGATCATAATCAGCATCGCTGACCTTCGCTGTCAGCACATATTTAAGCTCATCGAAATCAACGTCATCCAGATCAGCCTCACGGTAATCGTCTGCATGTCCGTCCTTATCCCCCACAGGAAGATCCTCACGGTCACGATCCTCAGGCACACCCTGTACGTTGACAGCCGCACCCGCGCCTGCCGTATATCCGCCAGCGTAGCCTGTTCCAGTTGTGTTACTGCCGGCGTTAGAAGTACCGAATGGAATTAGCGGCACCAGGATATCAACCCGGCGTCCCACTGTTTCTTGCAGCTCACTGACTTCAAGCTGATCGGTCTTGTAGGTTAAAAGCGTTGTTTTAGCGCTTTCTGCTTCGTCTTCAGATCTGAAATAGGCTTGGAGATGCTTGGACATCATAAATTCCTCCTTTAGGATCAACTAGGATTATCGCTGTGATTGTAACGCTTTCCTTGCTTCCTATTACCCGCATCCCTCCATTTTCTAACATGACAATGCATCCCCGAAGGATGAAAAAGAGCTATTCCACAAGATCATTTTCGCGTAAGAACGTTCCTGCGCTCGCTGTTGCTCCAAATTTCATCCTTAACGATCAGACAATATAAATAAACCGCTCTTGGGTTAGATGGCAAGTGACTAAGCCACCATCTAAAAAAGAGCGGTTTTATTTCTTCATTACATATACCGTGGATCAGCTTGATCTGCCGTTTGCTGCTTCAGGGATGACTAGTTGTTTACCTTCGGATCAACAGGTCTTTCCCGCTTGCTCGTTGATCCGGGCCTCCGGGCTGGGCGGGGGCATGCAGCAGGCGATGTATGTGTAAAGCCTCGTGCATACCGGATGTCATCCCTAAAGCTGACTGCTTGCTATGCAGAAATTGAGGTGAATGCCGCATGAGATGCTCCTTTTTACATAAAAGTGCTTCTACACAGCATGCCCCTGTCTTCCCCGCACTATACCTACTGCTGCCGATTCTTCCAAGACTCATCTTAACTGCGACTGTCTAAGATCAGCGTCACCGGTCCCCAATTCGTAAGGGACACATCCATATCCGCTCCAAAAATTCCGGTTTCCACGCTAAGCCCTCTGCTTCTGAGCTCAGCATTAAACAGCTCGTACAGCTTCTGCGCCGCCTCCGGCCTCGCAGCCGCCATAAAGCTGGGCCGCTTGCCTTTTCGGGAGTCACCATACAATGTAAACTGAGACACCGACAGAATGGAGCCGCCCATATCCTGCACACTCAGGTTCATTTTGTGATCATCGTCCTCAAAAATCCGCAGTCCTGCTACCTTTTCCGCCAAATAAACGGCATCCTTTGTCTCATCCTCATGGGTAACACCCACGAGCACCATGAGTCCCTGCCCGATTTCGCCGGTAACCTGTTCACCGACAACGACCCGGGCATGCTTGCATCTTTGAATGACAACCTTCATGCCTGTTCCCCCTGGTCAAGTCACTGCATAATCCGATGGACGGTGTACACATCCTTCACACGCTTAATCCGCTCCACCACCGATTGAAGATGGTCCGTGTTGCGAATCAGAATGGTCATATGAATCATGGCCATCTTGTTCTTGTCCGATCGGCCGGTCACTGCCGAAATATTTGTCTTGCTCTCAGATACTGCCTGCAGTACTTCATTTAGCAGACCATTGCGGTCATGTCCCGTAACTTCAATATCTACGCTGTAGCTAGCTTCCACCGTTGATTCCCACTCGACCTCAATCACACGTGCCGCATCTTCCCCATCACCAGTAGCAGGAATGTTCGAGCAGTCTGCCCGGTGCACAGATACCCCGCGGCCGCGCGTCACATAGCCGATGATTTCATCGCCTGGCACCGGGTTGCAGCACCTGGCGAAGCGCACCAGTAAATTGTCAATGCCTTTAACCGTAACGCCATTGGTAGGACGGCTGCGCTTCTCGGGCGCCTTGATCTCCTTCATCTCGGAGGTCAGCCCAATCTGGTTCGCCTCCTCCTGCTCCTTGCGAAGCTTCTCGGTGAGCTTGGTCGTAATCTGGGCGGCCGTAATGCCTCCAAATCCGACGGCAGACAGCATGTCTTCGATATCGTTGAAGGCAAACTTTCTCGCCGCATCCATCAGCTTGTCATCACTCAGAAATTCAGAAGCCTCCAGACCCTGCCGTTTCATTTCCCGTTCCAGCAGGTCCCGGCCCTTTTCAACATTTTCTTCGCGCTTCTCTTTCTTGAACCATTGCTTGATCTTACTCTTGGCGTGGGAGGACTGGGCAATCTTCAGCCAATCCTGGCTCGGGCCATAAGAGTGCTTTGAGGTTAAAATCTCGACAATATCGCCGGTCTTCAGCTGATGATCCAGCGGGACAATTCTGCCATTCACCTTCGCCCCGATCGTCCGGTTTCCAACCTCGGTATGAATGCGGTACGCAAAGTCCAGCGGGACGGAGCCAGCAGGCAGCTCAATGACCTCCCCTTTAGGCGTAAACACAAAGACGAGATCTGAGAAAAAGTCCATTTTGAGTGATTCGACAAACTCCGAAGCATCCTTCGCCTCATGCTGAAGCTCCAGAATCTCGCGGAAGAACGTAATTTTGTTATCAAAATTAGCCGCCGCCGAGCCTTCCTTATATGCCCAGTGAGCCGCGATCCCGAACTCTGCGGTACGATGCATTTCCAGCGTCCGAATCTGTACCTCTGTCGGCTCTCCGTTCGGACCCACTACGGTGGTGTGCAGAGACTGGTACATATTCGCCTTCGGCATGGCGATATAATCTTTAAAGCGCCCCGGCATTGGCTTCCACAGCGTGTGAATAATGCCCAGGGTTGCATAGCAGTCCTTGATGTTGTCTACGATAATCCGGATGGCCAGCAGATCATAAATTTCATTAAACTGCTTATTCTTGACGGACATCTTGTTAAACACACTATAGATATGCTTCGGACGACCCGACAGGTCCGCCTGAATTCCCATTTCATCCAGCTTCTCCGCAATCCGTTCAATGACATTGTCGATGAACTGCTCCCGTTCAGCCCGCTTCTTGTGCATCAGATTGGCAATCCGGTAATACTGCTGAGGGTTCAAGTAGCGGAGCGCAATATCTTCCATTTCCCATTTAATAGCGGATATCCCGAGACGATGAGCAATAGGACAGAAAATCTCCAGGGTCTCATGCGAGATTCTCCGCTGGCTTTCCTCCGACTGGTATTTCAGCGTGCGCATATTGTGCAGCCGGTCCGCCAGCTTGATAACAATCACGCGAATGTCCCGAGCCATGGCTATGAACATTTTGCGATAGTTTTCATTTTGCTGCTCTTCCTTGGAGCCGAATTTAATTCGCTCCAGCTTCGTCAGTCCATCCACCAGCATCGCACAGGTCTCGCCGAACCTCGACCGGATCTCCTCGAGCGATACAGTCGTGTCCTCAACGACATCATGAAGCAGGGCAGCAATAATAGACAACGTGTCCATCTGCATGTTGACGACGATGTCTGCTACCGCAAGCGGATGTAAAATATACGGTTCTCCCGATTTGCGAATCTGCCCGTGATGAGCCTGCTCTGCAAATTCAAAAGCTTCCTGAATTCGAAGAAGATCGGGTTCTTTAATATAGGCGCCTGCCTTTTCAAGTAATCGCTCTATGCCCATTGAGAAGTCCTTTCTGATTGCGACGATGACTTTCTATATAAAACGAAAACCCGCCCAAGTCAAAACGCGCAGGTTGTTCTTCCGTGATGATTTTCCTTCCATTATGACGCTTTGTGCCGTATCCGTCAACACTAGCAGCCAGGTACATACAGGGCGTCACAGCCCTGTATGATCCATATCATGACAAACCTATCATGAATTGGAGCAGATATGAAAATTGTGATTGAAAAAACGAACATTTCTATATACTCTAGATAAGATCATAAAGAAATGAAGCTATGGTTAAACAGATCTTGAGGAGGAATTGGTTTGCAACGCGAAATTCAAGTAGATGAGAAACTGCCCTTCGGACCCGGCTTTCTGCTGAGCCTTCAGCATTTATTCGCTATGTTCGGAAGTACAGTGCTCGTCCCGAACATCTTTGGCGTCGATCCGGGCATGATACTTCTGATGAACGGAATCGGCACCCTGATTTATATTCTGTTATGTAAAGGAAAGATACCGGCGTATCTGGGCTCAAGCTTCGCCTTTATTGCTCCGGTCAGTCTGGTGCTGATGGGAGATCCAGGCGCCAACTATGGCAAAGCGCTCGGAGCCTTTATCATTACAGGTGTGATCTTCTGCGTAATTGCGCTGATCGTTAAATATGCCGGCACCGGATGGATTGATTTCGTCTTCCCTCCTGCGGTTATGGGGGCAATCATCGCCATGATCGGTCTGGAACTCGTTCCGGTCGCAGCGAATATGGCGGGGCTGTTACCGCCGTCGAACCCGGTAGAGGCGGAAGGCTGGAGCATGAATCCTGAAGTCGTTACTGTCTCCATGGTGACCCTTGGCGTGACCGTGCTGGGTTCGGTGCTGTTCCGGGGCTTCCCCAAGATCATTCATATTCTCATCGGGATTGCATCAGGCTATGCGCTTTCCTTCTACCTGGGACTTGTAGAGACTGATAAAATTTCCGAGGCTGCGTTCTTTACCGCGCCTACGTTGACGACGCCAGAGTGGGATATAGCAGCTATTTTTACCATTATTCCGGTTTCGATCGTCGTGATTGTAGAGCATATCGGTCACCTGCTGGTTACGAGCAACATTGTGGGCAAGGATCTGTCCAAGAATCCTGGGCTTCACCGCTCCCTGCTGGGCAACGGTATTTCAACCATTCTGTCCGGCTTCGTCGGATCAACGCCAAACACCACGTACGGGGAGAACATCGGCGTAATGGCCTTAACCAAGGTATATTCCGTTCGTGTCATTGGCGGCGCGGCTGTCATTGCGATCGTGCTGTCCTTCTCAGGCACCTTCTCTGCCATCATCGCCAACATTCCAGCTGCAGTGATGGGCGGCGTGTCCTTACTGCTGTTCGGCGTCATCGCAGCCTCCGGTCTTCGGATATTTGTCGAGAAGAAGGTCGATTTCTCCAAGGCCAGCAATATGATTCTTGCCACGCTCGTCCTCGTTGTCGGCATCAGCGGAGTAACCCTGCGATTTGGCGATGTTGAGCTAAAGGGCATGGCACTGTCCACCATTGTAGGTATGCTGCTTGCGATCCTGTTCCGCCTGTTTGATATTCTCGGCCTCTCGAATGAGAAGCCAGAGGAGCAGCCGCTCCCGGAAAAAGTAACCGAATAAATCTAAAGGACCCCGGACTGCAGTGCAGCTCGGGGTCCTTCGTTATTTCCCGGGAAACTCCCGGTCCATGTTCTAGTAGTTCATGAGCGTGTAGACATCAATGTCTGGAAGCTTGTCACGTCCGTTCAGATCTGACAGCTCAATCAAAAAAGCAGCTCCTACGACGTTTCCACCCAACTGACGAACCAGGTTCACAGAAGTCGAAATCGTTCCGCCGGTAGCAAGTAGATCATCGGCGATAAGGACGTTCTGTCCTTTCTCGACGGCATCGATATGCATGGCAAGCTGGTCCTTTCCATATTCCAGATCATAGCCTACTTCAATCGTTTCGTAAGGCAGCTTTCCGCTCTTACGGATCGGCGCAAAACCGACCCCCAGTGCATAAGCCAGCGGCGCACCGACAACAAATCCCCGGGCTTCCGGACCTGCAATAACATCAATGTGCAGATGCTCTACCATTTTTTTCAGCTCATCAATCGCTTGCTTGTATACGCCGCCGTGCTTTAACAGGGTCGTAATGTCCTTAAAGCTGATTCCCTCGTGGGGAAAGTCAGGTATAACGCGAATGTAATCCTTGAAATCCAATACAATCTCCTCCTGTATCTCAGTTCTAATGGCTTGTCTTTACCTAAGATGCGCCTGCTGTACGGCTGTACATCCAGTGTCTCACTTGATCAGCGCTTCCGAATTTCATGTACTGCTCCATCTCGGCCAGACGGGTCAAGGATCTGAAGTGAGCCGAAGCTTCCAGCGGCTTCTTCTCCGGCTTGGGCACGAAATAAATATGTCCCTCCGACACCTGAATAAATGCCAGCTCCTCAAACACCTTCAACACCTGAGATAACATGGCGTCCGACAGAGCAGAGTGTTTCTTCATTGAAGCCACGACATCTTTACTGGAAGCAGGACGAGAACCCAAGCCGGCTAATACGGCATAGAGCGTTTTGAACTGCTCTCGGGTCGGCACCTGAAGCCGCTCCTGCGGGTCCCGAGCCGAATGCAGCAACACGATGTTGGGAACATCCCGGAATGCCGCCAGCAATGAATCCAGCTCATCTAAAGAATCCGGTAAATCCACCATGAACATGACCGAAAGATCCTCCAGGCGGCTCTCTTTCGCCAGAGAGCTGGCTGGACGAAATCCGGCTGTTCTATCATATACCCAAAGGGATAGATTAGACAATTCCTCTTTCACTTCTGACAGCCGGCTTTCTTGCATAACCACCGCACAGCGGGGCTCCGGGCAGCGAAGCTCTCTTTCCCATTGTGCCCGAAAGCGCTGCAACTCTCGAATCGGTTCTGCCGTATTCCGCAGATCAAATACCTGCTTCTGCGGGACAGCCAGATCCTGAATCAGAAGCTGCGGTTTTCGGCTACCGTTCCATTCGTTGACTGACATTTCTCCCAGTACACTGATTGAGGTTCCAGAGGGAAGCACGTCAGCCAGATGGCCGTAGCCGAAGCCAACAGCTTCAAGTACGCCTTGTTCCTGCTGCAGTCGAAGGCGGAGATGCCGGCTTTCCTTGCCCATTTTTCGGGCCTCGATGACCGTAACCTCTCGAAAAACCATCTTAGGAACCGTATTGGACATACCATAGGGACCCAACAGCTCCAGCTCGTCCAGACCCGCCAAAGTAATCTCACTGATGGAGCATTCCAGATCCGCCTGCTGTACGGGAATCAGGTGATCGTCAGTCAGTACCTGCTTCGCAAAGCTCCATAGCCCTTCTTCCAGCATTGGCAGCCGGTCCCGGTGCAAACTCATGCCAGCTGCTGCGGGATGACCTCCGAAATGCTCCAGGACATCCTTGCAGTGATGCAGTGCCTCATAAATATCCAAGCCCGGGATCGAACGGGCGGAGCCCTTACACTGGCCGGATTCCGGATCAATCCCCAGCACAATGACTGGACGGTAAAACTTCTCCAGCAGCCTGGAGGCTACAATGCCGACGACACCTACGTTCCAGCCTTCACCTGCAACGACAAGCACCGGCGGCAGCTGTTCCGGGCTAAACCTGGATTGGACCAGCCCCAGCGCTTCATCAGCGATGTCATCTACCGTCTGCTGACGCTTTTTATTCAAAGCATCGAGCTCCCAGGCCAGTCGCTCTGCGTCTTCGCGGTTTGAGGTCGTCAGCAGGGTCACTGCCTTGCCAGCATGATCCATCCGGCCGGCGGCATTAATGCGAGGAGCCACCGAAAAGGCGATATGAACCGATGTCACCTGAGGAACATCAATGCCGCTCACCGAAAGCAAGGAACGAAGACCTTCATAGCGCGTCGTCCGCATGGATTCCAGACCTTGGCGTACCAGCATCCGGTTCTCCTCCAGCAATGGCATTAAATCCGCAATTGTACCGATGGCAACAATCTGAAGCCATTCCTCCGGCGGGTCCTCTACCAGAGCCTGTGCCAGCTTGTATGCTACGCCTACTCCCGCAAGGCCCTTGAAAGGATAGCGACAGTGTCGCAGCTTGGGGTTAATCAATGCGTAAGCGTCTGGCAGCACCTCCGGAGGCTCATGATGGTCAGTGACAATAACATCTATACCAAGGCGGTTTGCATATGCAATCTGCTCGACGGCACTAATTCCGGTATCTACTGTAATGATCAGGGATACTCCCTGCTGGTATGCCCAATCAATCGCATGATTATGAAGACCATAGCCCTCGTTCGAACGATGCGGGATATATATATCATAGGATGCCTCGAGATGGCGCATAAGCTGAATCATCAGCGTAGTGCTGGACACGCCATCTGCATCATAATCGCCGTAGATGAGAATATGCTCCTGCTCCTGAAGTGCTTTTCTTATTCGAGGCACAGCCTGCTCCATCCCATGCAATAGCATAGGATCATGGCTGTGCTGAGCGGAGCCATGCAGAAACTGCTCTGCAGCTTCTATGCTCTCGATCCCGCGGACCGCCATCAATGAAGCGGTCAGCGGAGAGATGGACAGTTCCTCGGCCAGCCTTCGGGCTGCTTCTTGATTCGGCGGGGGCACCCGCCATTCATACTTGGGGTACAGCACGATTGTCTTCACCTTTCTTCCCTGCCTGCTTTATGCTTTCACAGCGGATGTTATTTATTGCGGCAATGTCGGCAGGTTATTATCATTTAAGTCCATATTCGATTTATAAGGATATCCCGTTTCGTAAGGTGCCGTGATCATCTGGATCTTGGTAACCTGGGGAAACCGCTGCTGCAGCAGCCGCGACGCACGATCGGCAATTTCATGTGCCTCAATCACTGTAATTAGAGGATTCACGCTGACTTTGACCTCCAGCTGGATCTGAGTTGATCCCAGAGGCTGCACCTTTAGCTCCTCTACGGTAATGACGCCATACACGCGTTGGATGGTCTCTACATAGTCCATCCCGTGATCTTCACATAAAGCCTCCACCAGGATGTCCTCTTTATATATCGCCTCTCTAAGCAGCTTCAAGCCTCTCCAAATGACAAGAGCATAGACCATCAAAGACGCTGCCAGATCACAATACAGCAAGACAGGGACCTCGCCGTACTCCCCTGCCAAGGTCAGGCCCGCACCCGCAATGACAAGGAGTGAGGAATAAATGCCTGCCCGATGATTCCGGGTATGAGCCTGCAGCAGCGGGCTGTTGGCCCTGCTCCTGCCGGCATGATAGCGAAAGACCGCTTCATTGAGGAGTAGCGCTGCCAGCACAATAATAAGCGTGAAGCTGTCCGGAGCTTCAGGGCGGCCGCTCCATAGCTGTCCTACACGATTGTAGACCATAAAGAGCGCTAATGTAATCAAGACAAGTGGAATCAGAAGCATTGTCACTTCATAAGACTCCATGCGTTTCCCTGCACGGTTTCCCTTGGACCGCGCTCCCTCCGCGACGCCGGTTTTCCATAGCGTTACTCCCTTAGCCGCCGTATGCAGACTATCTGCCATGAGCGCCAGGCTGCCCAGGAACATTCCCGCTGCTCCTTTAACCAGAGCGAGGGTAAAGTCACAAGCTACAGCCACGCTCACCGCTTTGCTGCCGCGCTGCACCTGAACATTGTTCACCTAAGGCCCCTCCTTGGATATACTTTTGCCTTGGTATTTACCAGCCGGTAACTTAGAAAGCCGCGTCGCCTGCGACACGGCTTTCTGTCTTATGGTATTGAGCTTTACAGAGTTGACTACGCCTTCAGCTTCAGAAAGAGAAATATCTAGACCTCCGAGGTGGAAGGCTTTGGTGCTTTGGGCTTGTTCACATTCTTCCCTTTCAGCAGCAGCCACAGCGGACTCGCGATGAAAATAGAAGAATAAGCACCGAACAAGAGACCAATCACGATCGCGAGCGAGAACATGCGGATCGACTCTCCGCCCATCATGAGCATGAGCAGTGCCGCAATCAGCACGGTCAGGGCCGTGTAAATGGAGCGCTTGAACGTCTGCGCTACACTTTTATTGACCAGGTCCACCAGATCGCTGTGTTTCTTGATTTTGGCGAACCTCAGATTCTCGCGAATCCGGTCAAAGATCACGATGGTATCGTTAATGGAGTAACCGATAATGGTCAGGACCGCGATAATGAAGGTGACATCCACCTCCAGCCGCAGAATGGAGAATACGCTGACCACAACAAAAGCATCATGGAGCAATGCAACAATTGCCGCTACAGCAAAGCGCCATTCAAAGCGGATGCTGACATAGATAATGATCCCGATACACGACAGCAGCACCGCATAAATCGCATTTCGGCCCAGCTCCCTGGCCATCTCCGGATCAACCGTGTTAACCTCAAAGGAAGCACTGGCGTCCAGCTGTAGAATGCCTGCTTTCAAAGCAGCATCCTGCTGCTCTGACAGCACCTCACTAAAGCGGATATTAATACGGTCTGAACCCGGTGTAATCGTCGTCTGATCACCGACATCAAGTCCATCCACGATCGGCTGCAGCTGTGCCTCGGTGAGGCTTTTCTCTGTCGTCACGTCCACGTTCGATCCGGAACGGAAATCAACGCCGTAATTCAAGTTGAATACGGACAGGAAGATCAGGCCCGCCACGGTCAGTGCAATGGAAAACATATAAAAATATCGGCTTAACCGTACAAAATCAAAATTTTCAAAGCGCACGTATCTCACTCTCCTTTACACCAAACTGGCCCGGCTTGCTTGCCCAGCCTATTTTGACTAGGAGGTTCAGCAGGAAGCGGGAGAAGTATACGTTCGTAGCAATACTCACAATAATTTCAAGAATGAGCACAATCGCAAAGCCCTTTACGGATCCTGTGCCGAAGGCAAACATCACGGCAGCCACGATAATCGTAGTGACGTTGGAATCGATAATGGTGCGGAAGGAGGATTTGCCGCCAGCCTTAACAGCGGAGGAAATACTCTTGCCACTGCGCATTTCTTCACGAATCCGTTCAAAAGTAATAATGTTGGCATCCACGGCCATCCCGATCCCGAGAATAAAGGCTGCAATGCCGGGCAGCGTCAGCGTGAAATCTGCCAGCACGAAGATGAGAATGAGCAGCCAGGTATGGACAATGAGCGCAAAGCTGGCGATCAGTCCCGGAATCCGGTAAATGATAACCATGAACAGCAGAATAATCGCGGAAGCGATCAAGCCAGCTTGGAGCGTCTTGTTCAAAGATTCCATTCCTAGGGTTGCCCCCACGCTTTGGGAATACTTCTCGGTCAGCTTCAGCGGCAAGGCACCCAGGTTAACGGTGTCACGAAGCTGCTGAGCCTCTTCTCTTGATTCTGACCCGGTAATCATAGCATTGCCGTCGGTCAGCACAGCTTGTACCGTTGGAGCAGACAGCAAGGTGTCATCCAAATAAATCGCCAGCTGCTTTCCAAGCAGCCGCTGCGTAATCTCAGCAAATTTAGCCTTGTCCTTGACTTGAATATTCACGACAGGCTGATTCAGGCCGTCTACGCCGATCGAGGCTGCATTTTCCACAAAATCGTCGCCGCGAAGCTCAATTTTGCAAAATTCCTCGCCTTCAGCGCAGCCGTCATTACTGCGGAACGTTAAATTAGCCGGTTCCTTCATCGTCTTGCGAATCTCTTCCTCGTTCGCCACTCCCGGAACCTTTAGGCGAATCCGGTTGCTTCCCTCCGTCGTAATCTCCGGCTCCGTCGTGCCTATTGCGTCTGCACGCTTCTGCAGGCTCTTGGCGGTTTCCTGGAGAGATTCGGGAGTTACTTCCTGCCCCTCTGCCAATGGCTCTGCTTCGTACAGGATTTCAAAGCCGCCCTTAAGATCCAGACCCAATCGGACGTCTTGAACCAATCCCGGACTCGTGAATATCATGATTCCGGTAACCACGAGCACGGTAGCGATGAAACTGATGATTCTTTTCATGCCGTCCCTAGTTCCCCCTTTTGTCTCAATATTCCTATTATAGCCATGCGCCAAAACTCAGTCAATTTATCAAAATTTGTCGCAAGCCTCGCCGCCGGCCTCTCGTCACAGCAAAGAGACCTGCCTCTCAGTATTGAAAAGGAGATCCCTTATATGCGGCAATGGTCATGTAATTCATCAGCGCTGTCGCCTTTAGCGACAAGACGTCATTCACCAGCTTATGCAGCGGCGGGATACCGGTCTTCTCATATTTACTGCTGACACAGCGCCAGATATCATCAGCCGTCACCTGCTCATACCCGATCAATCGCATTTCTTCGGCTTTGCTTTCGCAAATCATGTTTAGGGCTTGTACCCATTCCTCGTTCTCAAACGGCTCCTTATCCATACCGGCTCAGCCCCCCTTGTTCATGTTGTAATACCTTAACACATTCGACTGCCAGTAAGGGATTCCTTCTTTTTCTTACCTCCGTCCTTTCAAAAAAAGTCATGTCATGAGTTGGGACAGGTCAGGCATATCCTATACAACACATCCATTTCATGATAGAAGCCGAGGAGTTGGATTATGCCTTGAACAAGCAGTCATTTATTAAAGGAACGATCATCCTGCTGACAGCCGGGATTCTGAACCGACTTCTCGGTTTTATACCACGGATTGCGCTGCCCCGGATTATCGGTCCTGAAGGAGTCGGTATCTATCAGCTCGGGTATCCTTTTTTCATCGTACTCGTGACTTTGATTACAGGCGGCATCCCGCTTGCTATTGCAAAAATGGTAGCGGAGGCCGAAGGCGCCGGCCAAACCGCCCGCTCCCAGCAGATCCTCCGTGTCAGCCTGATCCTCACCTTGACGCTCGGTACAATTTTTATGGGCATCAGCCTATGGCTCGCGCCTTGGATTACGCAGGTTATTCTGCCGGATGAGCGTGTCTATTACACCTTTGTCAGCATGACACCCATGATGATCATTATTGCGGTCTCAGCCGTATACCGGGGTTATTTTCAAGGCAAGCAAAATATGGTCCCTTCTGCCTCTTCATCCATCATTGAGACCGTTGTCCGAATTGTTTGTATGCTGTGGTTTGCTCATCTGCTGATGCCCAAAGGGCTGGCCTTCGGCGCAGCCGGGGCGATGCTCGGCACAGCCGTCGGGGAGCTGCTCGGTATGTTCGTGCTTTTGTGGCAGTACAGCAAGGAGCAGCAGCGACTGCCGAATATGACCCCGCCTGTCCAGAGCATCACCGGGCAGTCCTCGGTCGATACACCGAGCAAGCGAAGCCTGCTGTCCCGACTCCTCGGCATAGCACTACCTGTTACGGGCGGAAGAATGGTCGGTTCGTTATCTTACTTGCTGGAGTCTATCATCACGGCCAGAAGCCTCGCCCTTGCAGGCATCGCCACGGCGGCTGCCACGGCGCAGTATGGTGCCCTGCAGGGAATGATTATACCGCTGCTGCTGCTGCCAGGGGCAATTACAATGTCACTCGCGGTTGCGCTGGTTCCGTCTCTATCAGAGGCTGCTGCCCGTAACGACCGCCCACTGATCCATAAACGCATGAATCAGGCGCTGAGGCTGGCGATGGTGACGGGTGCGCCCTTTGCTGTCATTATGTACGTGCTCGCGGAGCCGTTATGTCTATTGCTTTACGATAATGCAGACATTGCCGGGATGCTTCAGCTAATGGCGCCCTTTGCTTTATTTCTTTATGTACAGGCTCCCCTGCAGGCTGCGCTACAGGCCCTGGACCGTCCAGGCAAGGCATTAATCAACACGCTAATCGGGGCTTGTATCAAGCTGGGGCTCATTCTATACCTGTCCTCTAATCCGGAATTCGGCATTCATGGAGCTGTCATTGCCATTATTGTCAACAGCATCACCGTCACCTTGCTGCACAGCATCAGCGTGTCCAGAATGATCGGCTTCCGTTTTAAATGGCTTGATTATGTGAAGACCCTTGCTGTCATGCTGATGATGGGGGCAGGCTTGCTGTATAGTTATTTGCATCTGCCCTTCACCGAACGGCCATGGCTCCAGTTTATCTGTGCAGCAGGAGTCAGTGTGATACTGTATACGGCTGCGGTTTTTGCTACACGTTTAGTGACAGCCCGCGATCTTTCCCGTATGCCTGTCTTTGGCAAATGGTTTCTGCGCTTCTAAACGACAGCACTATTTATCCTTGGTATCAATGTAAATTCTTCCTTTATGATCAAGTGAGCATAAGAAAATATCTTTGAAATCGCGCACTCCATGCTTTCGTATTTCATTTTTCAGCCAGAACCGGTTCTTATCCACCATGCTCAGGTTCTCATCCTGCACCTTGCCATCCATAATGAGCGGGACGGGCAGACCCTGATACTTGATTTTTTCATACGGGATAGGAACCGGCTCCTCCTTGTATCCTGTCTTGCGGCGGTTGCCTGCTGAAGTCCCCGTTTCTTTGCTGCTTTCCTTGTCTTGGGAAGAGGATGGTGAAGATGAACTATCGTCCTTTTGAATGACCGTTAGCTGTCCGCTGGTTTCCAATACCGCAAATTCCACATCAGCCAAGCTATCAACATCCTTACCTCTCAGCTGCTGCATCAGGTCATCGAGGTTATACCGGAGCTTGCTCATTTCCTTACGGTTCAGCTTTCCATTCGATATAATGACACTCGGCTTGCCGTCAAAAATCTGCCTCACCTTTCGGTTATTCAATCCCCAGAAAGCCAGCAGCACCTGGACGAGGACCAGCACCACAATAGGAATCAGCCCTTCATGGAGCGGTTTGCTGACATCTTCAATAACAACCACCGCAATTTCAGCAATCATAATAGAAATGACGAGATCAAAAATGGACAGCTTGCCGATCTCTCTTTTCCCCATAATCCGCATCATGAGAAAAGTTACGCCATACATCAGCATGGTTCGTAAAATTAACACGACAATAGGATTTCCAAATACATCCTTAAACATGAAATGCCCTCCCTGCCTGCAATAGACGCTGCTAAGGTACTGCTATTCTGACCTGGAAGAGAACTTTCCATTCGAAGGGCCGTGTTCAATTAATGGTAATCATGTAAACTGTTTATTTGTACTATCTGCAGGGGCTTGGCCATACAATGAATTACAACCAATACTGTTAATGAAAGGGGCGGTTATATTGGAGTCCATCCGGCGTTTAATCACGCTGCGCATTACGAACCCCATTTTGTCGGGACTGCTGCATGCGTTCATTTGGATGCTCACAGGAGCTTTTGCACTTTCCATGCTGCTGTGGGCAAGCAGCCTATCTGAGGAGGACTTGAGCCTCTATACCTTCGTAGTCCATGGAGCAGCGGCGTGGTTCGGAGGTATGGCGAGCGGCAGGCGCTCCGGAAGCAAGGGCTGGTACTATGGGCTGGTCACAGGACTGCTCTATGGAATTCTCCTTTTGATCATTGGCTTCTTGGCTCTGAACAGCTTCATCTCGGCCAGTGATATGACCCTGCTTGGTATCGTCATCGGAGCGGGAGCTTTAGGCGGAATGTTTGGTGTAAACCTCCGTAAATAAAATGTTAATTCTATGGTTGAGTTTTGTGATAAACTTAAAGGCGCTGTCTTACATAAAATAAGAGGGGGCCTTTGTTTTACCGTGCTGTACCAATCCATGGTTACCATTACCTTGTTCACGACGCTGAATGTTATTGTGCTGCTGTGGCTAGGGACGCTGGCTAACCCATTCAAAGCGCTGTATGCGCTGCTCAGAGAATTCATGACGAATATCCGGTTTCTCCTCCTATTCCTTTCTATGCTGGGCATTCTTGTGCTGAATAAGCTAGAGCTCAAATTTGAAATGAAATATCCGGTCCATTATGATTTTACACCGTTGCTATTCCGCTTGGAGGGGCAAGTCGTGAGGCAGATTCAGGATCTGTTCTATGCCCCCTGGCTTACGCATGTGCTTGCATTTTTCTATGTTCTTGTCTTCCAGGCAATCATCATCGGATCACTCGGCGTTTATCTCATTCAGCAGAACAAGCCTTTGCTCTACGCGGCCTGCTATGCTATTTTGTTCAATTATGCGCTGGCCATTCCGTTCTTTCTGCTGTTTCCTGTCGATGAGGTATGGTCCTACGCACCAGCAGGTGTCACCTTTCACATGCTAGCAGTGTTTCCTGACTTTGAAGCCGTTTACCGCCCGTTATCCGGCCTGAACAATTGCTTCCCGAGCCTGCATACCTCCTTATCCGTTACCATGGCGCTGCTCGCCTTCCAGTCCGGTAATCGGCGCTGGGCCTGGATCACTGGAGGAAGCGCACTTATTATTATCTTTACAATTTTTTATATGGGCATCCACTGGATCTCCGACATGCTTGCGGGAGTTACACTGGCTTCGTTTGCAACGGCAATGGGCCTGTATCTGGGCAGAGTTACGTATTCCAAATCCACCGACCTTCCTGTTCTTAAGAAGTCAAGCAAGGCTGCTTGAGACAGGCTTCTAGAAGACCTTTTCTTGTATCCTGCATACCTGAACCTATGACAAAAAAGCTGTTCCATTGCTGATTAGCAGCGGAACAGCTTTTTTAGTGCCTACAGAGCAGGTCATCTTTGCCCGATTTGGGCCGAGACTTACGCCTCCGAAGCCTGACTTACACTGTGGCTGATGGAGCTCCGGTCAAAAGTAAGCTTCGTGACGTCATTCACCTTCAAGACCACGATATCATCCGTAATCTCTACAATCGTTCCGTGAAGGCCTCCGATCGTTACGACCTTATCCCCCTTCTTCAATGCGCTAAGCATTGCGTTGCGGGTCTTCTGCTTCTTCTGCTGAGGACGAATCAACAGGAAGTAAAAGATCACAAACATCAACACGAAAGGCAGAATCAAGCCGATCAACCCACCTTGAGCCGTTTCTCCACTTGCTAATTGAAACATATCTTTCCCCCCCTTCATGGACCATCCATGATGGTAACCTCTTAAAATCCTTTTTCGTTGTTATGCAGACCGTATTTGTCAAAAAACTCATCGCGGAAATCCAGCAAACGGTCTTCCATAATACTCTGCCGCACATTCTTCATCAGATTAATCAGGAAGTGAAGATTGTGATACGTCGTCAGGCGAAGCCCGAACGTCTCGTCACTCTTGATTAAATGGCGGAGATAGGCACGAGAGTAGTTACGGCATGTATAGCAGCCACACTCCGGATCCAGCGGCCCAAAGTCCCTTGCGTACTGTGCATTGCGAACGACAAGACGGCCTTGGCTTGTCATGGTCGTCCCGTTGCGGGCGATCCGCGTCGGAAGCACGCAGTCGAACATATCCACACCCCGGATCGAGCCTTCCAGCAGCGCATCAGGCGAGCCGACACCCATCAGGTAGCGGGGCTTGTTCTCTGGCAGCAGGGGCACGGTGTAATCCAACACTTCATACATCAATTGCTTGGATTCTCCCACACTAAGTCCACCAATAGCATAACCCGGGAAATCCATGGAAGTCAAATCCCGGGCGCTCTGTACGCGGAGGTCTTCGTGCATGCCCCCCTGAACGATAGCAAATAGTGCCTGATCCTGCGGTCTGGCATGGCTCTTAAGGCATCTTTCCGCCCAGCGGGAGGTCCGCTCTGTGGATTTCTTGACATATTCGTACTCGGCTGGAAACGGAGGGCATTCATCAAATGCCATCATAATGTCTGATCCCAGAGCGTTCTGGATTTCCATCGCGACCTCCGGGGACAGAAACAGCTTGTCTCCATTCAGATGGGAGCGGAAATGTACGCCCTCCTCTGTAATCTTTCGCATTTCTGCCAGGCTGAACACCTGGAAGCCACCGCTGTCTGTTAGGATCGGCCGATCCCAATTCATGAATTTGTGGAGTCCGCCCGCTGCCTGAACGATGTCATGTCCCGGTCGCAGAAACAGATGATACGTATTGCTTAATATAATCTGGGCCTCCATGGCCTTTAGCTCTTCCGGGCTCATGGTCTTTACCGTCGCCAGCGTACCCACAGGCATAAAGGTCGGGGTATCGATTACGCCGTGGGGAGTATGTACCCGTCCCAGTCTGGCCCCCGATTGCTTGCAAGTTTTAATATGTTCGTATGTCACTGCTGCTGTCATGTTTGACAAAACCTCCGAGTTAAAAAATAAACATCGCATCACCGAAGCTGAAGAAACGGTATTGCTGCTCTACCGCTTCCTTGTAAGCGGCCATAATATGATCTCTTCCTGCCAGCGCACTGACCAGCATAACCAGCGTGGATTTCGGCAGATGGAAGTTCGTAATGAGTGCATCCACAACCTGAAATTCATAGCCGGGGTATATAAAAATATCGGTCCAGCCGCTGCATTCCTCCAGCGGCTGTCCCTTGAACTGATTTCCGGCCGTTTCCAGAGTGCGACAGGAGGTTGTCCCGACCGCCACCACTCTACCGCCCCGCGCCTTCGTCTCATTCAATATAGCAGCTGTTTCCGAGGAGATCATGTAGTACTCTTCGTGCATCACATGGTCTTCGACCCGCTCGACAGACATCGGACGGAAGGTACCCAGACCCACATGCAGCGTTATAAAAGCAATATCGACTCCCTTGCTGCGAATATTCTGAAGCAGTTCTTCTGTAAAATGAAGCCCTGCGGTCGGAGCGGCAGCGGAGCCTTCGTTCTTCGCATATACTGTCTGATACCGGTCTTTATCCTCCAGCTTCTCTTTAATATAAGGAGGAAGCGGCATTTGTCCCAAGGCATCCAGAATCTCCTGAAAAATCCCCTCATAGGAAAAGGTGAGCGTACGCGCCCCCATATCTCCCTCCGATTCGATCGTCGCCCGCAGCTGCCCGTCTCCGAACACGATGACGCTTCCGGTCTTCAGCTTTTTGCCCGGCTTGACGAGCGCTTCCCAGGTATCACCTGACAAATTTTTCAGCAGCAGCACTTCAGCCTTCGCTGCCGTATCCTCCTTCACGCCAAACAGCCGCGCCGGAATAACCTTCGTATCATTCAGTACCAAGGTATCGCCCGGTCTCAGTTGTTCAAGGATACTTGAGAAATGCTCATGGGTGGTTTCTCCCGTTTCTTTATTCAAAGTAAGCAGCCGGGAAGAGCTGCGCTCCAGTAAAGGCGTCTGCGCAATTAGCTCCTCCGGAAGCTCGAAATCATATGCATCGACATTCATGTCAGTCAGTCCTTAACTATAGTGGTATTGCGGTAATAGTGTTGCAAAATCTGTTTGTAATCATACCCTTCATCCGCCATGCCCTTTGCTCCCCATTGAGAGAGGCCCAATCCATGGCCATTGCCCTTGCCTACAAAACGAAATCCCTGGCCGCTCTCCAAAGCGCGGGATTTACCGGCTCCGTTCATAATAATCATACCGGCTGCTGCCGGTCGCTTCGCCTGATCTGCACCAAGAATGGTCAGCGGCGTAGAGCTTGAAGCGGAAGCAGCGCCGTTTGCGCCCAATACAGTATAACTGCCGGTTGGCTCAATATCAAACATTGTGCTTGGCAAGCCTCCCAGCGCCGAGCGGAACATATCCGGATAGCTGACCTTTAAAGCCTGGCCGTTCAAGGTCAGCTCCGTCACTCTTCCGGAAGGCCCCCGACCTGTAACCTCCAACGATGTAATAACGGAAGGCAAAGATGTGGACGTCCTGCCCTTGAGACTTCCCAGCAGCTGCTCCGACGTAAAGGGTCCTCGCACCCAGTCGTAGCTGCCGGATTCAGAGACGATATCCAGAACGATGGCAGTCTGACCCGGATTCATTTGAGTCAATGGCTGCACTGAAGACTGAATCATCGGAAGTGGCCGGACGTTGGTGGAATTCGCCGTGACCGTCATCGTTTTCAAGCCGGACAGCGTGCTTCCCGTTTCCTTCACATTATCTTCACGCACGTATCCCGTCTGTCCGCTCGGCAGCAAAATGGCATACCATTTCTTCAGCGCTGCCTGCGCTGAAGCATCGCCCGGACTTTCTACCGCTGCGAAGAGATTGTTGCCGCTGTTCCACACCTCAGAAGGATCGGCCGTGACACCTCCGCTATTGGATGAAAAAACCGCTTCAACAATACTGCCGCCGCTCATCAGGACTTCCCCCGCTGTAGCGTTAACCGCTGCTGTCGTTCGTTCAGCCTCTGAGCTAATCCCGTTATAGGCTTGTGTCAATACGGTGTCTACAACATGCGCCACCTCAAATCGCAGCCCCTGATACAGGGCATAGCTTCGAGCAGCCACAGCCTGTGCCTTAAGCGCCTCCATAGACCAGCTGGAAGGAACCTCTGCTCCCACCACCGAGTACAAATATTGTTCAAACGGCACCGTATTTACGAGATACAGCTGCCCATTCTTGCTGCCGGCCTCCATGCTGCCGCGGTAGGTTCTTCCGGAACGCTCCTTGACGTTTATTCCAGCCCCTGTGCCAGCAAGCCACAGCTTGGAGCCGGGGCCTGATATCATGTAATGCACCATACTTTGCGGTGCAGCCGCATCCAGCCCTGCATCCTCCCGCAGGATCAGGCCAACGGGATGGTTTCCTGACGGCACCATGGTGATAGCCGTCTTCGAGACCGAGCTCTGGAGCGCACTGAGCTCAGCTTCATTTACAGCCTCACCCGCCCAGGCTTCATAGCTCACACCTTCTCCGGCAGGAACGATAGCCTTAAATGCATCTACTCCATTATACTGCAGGGCACGTACCATCGCTTCTGCATCAGCTTCTGAAGCAAGAGGACCTGTCGTCAGGTGCATGCTGCCTTTTGCAGACGGAATTTGGCCCTTGAGATACACTGCTGCAGCCAGTGCGGTTCTTGCCGCCGCTTCCTTGGCTGCCTGCTCTGAAGCATACATTCCTGTATACAGCTGGTAGACTTTTCCTTGCTCGGTATAGGAGCTGAACACTACAGGCTTATCAACGGTTGCCTGCAGCTTCTTTACGGCTTCCGCGATAACTGTCCAATCCTTGGATTCCATCACCTTAACACGGTAAGAATTGCTGCTAAGGCGAGTCTGCTCTCCGGCGTTAAGCGCAGCAGCCTGGATATTAGCATTAGGGGTAACAAAGGATGCTGTCAACGCCTCCTGCGAGCTGATCGTTACGGCCGGGACCGTTGATTTATATTTGCTCCCCAAATCCAGAAACAAGGCGACACGGATGCTGTCCATGCTGGCAGCCTGCACCTGTGCTTGAGGGGCTGCCGTCCAGACTGTACTCATGACTGCACCGGCCAGCATGATTCTTAGCGCAGCCTTCAGCGCTCTTACTTTCCAGTTACTCCTGCTCATTATCCCATGTCCTCCTTGAACTTTAACTATCTAGCGCCGATCCTGTGGATACGGAATACCGAGATGGCCGTAACCGGCCGGTGTGACCATTCTTCCCCGCGGCGTCCGCTGTAGAAATCCGATCTGCAGCAGATAAGGCTCATACACATCTTCAATGGTCTGGCTTTCTTCCCCGATCGTTGCAGCAATCGTATCCAGGCCTACCGGCCCTCCCCGGAAGCTGTGGATCATAGCATGAAGCATTTTGTGATCAATCATATCCAGCCCCATCGGATCCACCTGAAGCATCTTAAGCGCTTCTTGGGCCATGTCCGGTGTGATCATCCCGTCCCCGCGAACCTGGGCGTAATCCCGCACGCGCTTAAGCAAGCGGTTCGCAATCCTCGGTGTACCCCGGGAACGCAGCGCAATTTCGTTCGAGGCTTCTCCCACAATTTCTACATTTAATATATCGGCAGCCCGGGACACAATATAGCTAAGCTCATCCACAGTGTAGAATTCCAGTCTGCTGACTACGCCGAAACGGTCTCGAAGCGGAGCCGACAGGAGTCCAGCGCGTGTTGTGGCACCAATAAGCGTAAATGGAGGCAGGTCCAGCCGGACGGATCGCGCACTGGGACCCTTGCCAATCATAATATCCAGGGCAAAATCCTCCATCGCCGGATACAGCACCTCTTCTACCGTTCGGTGCAGCCGGTGAATCTCATCAATGAAGAGCACATCGCCTTCCTGCAGATTGGTCAGCAGAGCCGCGAGATCCCCCGGGCGCTCAATGGCAGGTCCAGAGGTCGTTCGGAGACTTACGCCCAGCTCATTCGCAATAATATTAGATAATGTCGTTTTACCAAGCCCTGGGGGTCCGTACAGCAGTACATGATCCAGCGCTTCCTTGCGCATTTTGGCCGCCTCGATATAAATCTTGAGGTTCTCCTTCACTTGGTTCTGGCCAATGTATTCGGCGAGATAGCGAGGACGGAGACTGAGCTCGACCGCCTGGTCTTCCATCATTAGGTTTGCCGTGATGATTCGGTCATCCACCCTTCAACACTCCCTTCCTGTATGTGAAGCTTTAACCTGCATATAACAACTGGAGCGCTTTTTTCATGAGGACATCTACCGATGCCCCCTCTGCCTGAGCTTTAAGCTGCTGCCATACTTTATCCAGCTCCCCATCCGTGTAGCCCAGCGCCTTAAGGCCTTCTCGTGCCTCCGGCCAGTAGCCGGCTTCGCCCGCAGTCTCTTCAGGCATCGCAAACAGCCCGGTATTAACGACGGTCGATTGGAAGCCCTCAAGCTTGTCTTTCAAATCCAGAATCATGCGCTGGGCCGTCTTCTTTCCGATCCCTGGCAGCTTGATTAAGAAGGAGATGTTCTCCTGATAAATGGCAGACACCAGATGATCTGGCGACCCTCCACCCAAAATACCGAGCGCAACCCGTGGTCCAATCCCTGAGACCTCAATTAGCTTGCGAAACAGCCGCTGCTCTTCCCGGGTAGAAAAGCCATACAGCAGAATGGCATCCTCCCGCACATGATGGTGCGTAAACACCGTGACCTCGCCCTCCTGCTTCGCAAAGGCAAAGGGATTGGGGCAGAACACCCGATAGCCGACGCCATGGACGTCCAGCACAATATATTCATTTTCCAGATGAGCGACCTGGCCGCGTAAAAAATCAATCATTTTCGCAATACCTCATTCAATTTAGAATTCAACGTAGAGGAATGGGCATGGCAGATCGCCACCGCCAAAGCATCCGCGACATCGTCCGGCTTCGGGACAGTCTGAAGCTTGAGGAACATTCGGACCATTTCCTGAACCTGCTTCTTCTCGGCCTTACCATATCCGACAATCGCCTGCTTGACCTGCATCGGGGTATACTCTCCTATAGGCAGCCCGCGCTGGACTGCAGCCAGAATCAAGACGCCGCGAGCCTGTGAAACCGCCATCGCATTCGTGACATTCCGATTAAAAAACAGCTTCTCAAAAGCGACCGCATCCGGCTTATATTGATCAATCAGCTGAACCATGCCTTCATATACGTGATGCAAACGTTCCTCTTCAGGAGTATGCGCCTTCGTCTGGATGCTCCCATACTGCACCGGCGTCAGCTTGCTTCCGGCCTTATCTACAAATCCGAACCCGACAATAGCTATGCCAGGGTCTATTCCCATAATACGCAAACCTAACCTCTCCCTTGAAGCGAACATATGTATCGTTATTCCATTATAACAAAACTTACGCCCTGCGTTGAGGAAAACTTTGCTCATTTCAAGAACATTCTACATCGGCTATGACACAAAAAAAGATCCATCCTTTTCAGGATAGATCATCTATGGCATTCATTAATGTGCTTTCATACCATCCTCCGCTAAATCCCTGGCATAATCACTGAACGTAGACAGCACGCTGTTGTACTCCTCTATATCCTGTACCCGGATACCATGCTGCAGCTGCCTGACCACATCCACTGGCAATGACGACTCCATAGATCCAATATCAAGCTGGAAAAAGGTTTGGATTACCTTATCCTTCTCCGGTGGACCGTCAAAAAGCGTCAGGTTACCCTCCTGATCCACACTGATGTAAGCCTGTTCTTTACAAGAAGGAGATAAATCGTCGGCAACAGCCTCCTCCAGCCACACTTCACCCTCCGAATCAAAGCTGCCCCTCAAAGCCGGGTTTTGATTCATGATTGTGTAAATTCCATCAGCGCTATGCAGTCCCAGGCTTTTCTCCTCGACACCGCAAACATAAACCGTTCTTAGATGCACCTGCATCTGGCCTTGGTTCTCATTCAGTGTCTTCATGAATTGCTGCTGTGCTTCAGCGAAATCTACCTGCTGTTCTGCTTCCGGGTCGATCTGAAGCTGCAAAAGTGTTTCCAGAGCAACGGGAGCCGGGTGGGTGTCCTGTGTTAGCAGCTCCTTCATACGCTCGGTCAGTTGATTTCCCGAAAAAGCCAGCAGACCAATCCCAATGAACAACGAGCAAGTCCATATCGCTCTTCTCCAGCGCTTCCAACGCTTTCTCCACAATTTTCGGATTTGAAAAATGTCCAAAGTAATCCCCTTCTGTCCGTTGTTTTTTTATAGTTTGACCGCAAAATCTGTCAAATATGCAACAGCGTAACAGAGGTATAGACAGAAAAGAACTGTACATCGACAAGATGCACAGTTCTTCTCTCACTTCAAAAATCGGGACGACACGATTTGAACATGCGACCCCCTGGTCCCAAACCAGGTGCTCTACCAAGCTGAGCTACGTCCCGAAAGCGATAGAAATATTATATCATAGTGCTTGAAGGTGTGACAAGCATTTTGTTGATGAGATGAATTTAATAAAAATATTTCTAAAGATCAGACCAAGGCACACACTAGGTAAGGCCAATCCTCGTTGGTAAGAGGGAATGGCTTCAGCTCTAACATGGTCTTTCATTCGTGAGCTTCTAAGCTTATTCCATTTCAGAAAGTGGCCCACGCCTATACATATCCAGAATATTCCTAAAAAGATCTGGACAAACATAACTCTGCCCCCTTCAGCAATACAGCCTATATTATAACGGCACGCTCAGGTAAAGAATTCGAAAATTCCTACAAAACAAAAAAACTTCCAATTGGAAGTTTGAGTTCATTAAATGGCGTCCCCTGAGAGATTCGAACTCCCGACCTTTTGATTCGTAGTCAAACGCTCTATCCAGCTGAGCTAAGGGGACTTATGGAGCGGACGACGGGAATCGAACCCGCGACCCTCGCCTTGGCAAGGCGATGCTCTACCGCTGAGCCACGTCCGCAAATAAAATATTGTGGTGAGCCATGAAGGACTCGAACCTTCGACACCCTGATTAAAAGTCAGGTGCTCTACCAACTGAGCTAATGGCTCATACAAGCAAAAAAAATACGGGAGCTTGTCCCAATAAATCTCACGGGATTCTCATCCCTGGAGCTGTTCAAAGATGGCGGAACTGACGGGATACTCTCTCTTCGTTCGAGACTGCGAAGCTTATGCTTCCGAAGAGTATGCTCCGACGAACCCAATATCGGATTCTCATCCCTGGAGCTGTTCAAAGATGGCGGAACTGACGGGATTCGAACCCGCGATCTCCTGCGTGACAGGCAGGCATGTTAGGCCTCTACACCACAGTTCCATGAGGTATAATCGCTATGCGATATAATTGGTTGCGGGGGCAGGATTTGAACCTGCGGCCTTCGGGTTATGAGCCCGACGAGCTACCGAGCTGCTCCACCCCGCGTCATTAAATTATATGGTGGAGGCTGAGGGGATCGAACCCCCGACCCTCTGCTTGTAAGGCAGATGCTCTCCCAGCTGAGCTAAGCCTCCATATATCATATAAAGAAAGTGGTGACCCGTAGGGGATTCGAACCCCTGTTACCTCCGTGAAAGGGAGGTGTCTTAACCCCTTGACCAACGGGCCTTATTTTCATGTAAACCTGTCTGGCGGAGAGAGAGGGATTCGAACCCTCGAGACGCTTTTGGCGCCTACACGATTTCCAATCGTGCTCCTTCGACCAACTCGGACACCTCTCCATGTGGCTCCCCGAACAGGACTCGAACCTGTGACAACTCGATTAACAGTCGAGTGCTCTACCAACTGAGCTATCAGGGAATATGTAATGCACGCTTGGCGGCGTCCTACTCTCCCGGGACCCTGCGGTCCAAGTACCATCGGCGCTGGAAGGCTTAACGGTCGTGTTCGGGATGGGTACGCGTGGAACCCTTCCGCCATCACCACCAAACGTGATTCA
>NZ_JBISEO010000038.1:0-1544 GCF_044383795.1 Paenibacillus sp. JSM ZJ436 | reverse complement strand
CCATTTGTCTCTTAAATTCTGCTGTAAATGTACGTCTTTCTCTTGGCATAGTAGATCCGCTCCTCATTGTGATGATTTCATTCTACTAGCCCCTAATTTTCCTGTCCAACTAAGTGTAGCCGATTCAAAATTATTGACTTTGGTTTTGGTAAAAAGCTTGAGAGTACTGAGCAAGATGGAAGAAGTGTGGTATTAAATTGGCCAGTCACTCAGTTACCATATGAGACAGAAACAGAAAGCATTTATAATCACCAAACTGAAATCTACTTTGTTGGAAAATTATTCAGCCATATCTTAAAAGATGAGCTGCCAAATTTTAAATTTGTACACATTATCAATAAGATGACTGAACTGCATCCAAATAACCGATATCAGTCATTCAATGCCATCTCTACCGAAATTGCAAAGGGAATAATAAGTGATTTAAACTTTAACAGTCGGGAGAAAGATATCTATATTAAGTTCGCTGACAATCTAACCTCTCTACTCAGTAGATACCATGAAAAATATCACCCCCTTCAAGACCTTGATTCGTCTCTAAACCGACTTGGCACTTTAATAAGAAATAGTTCACTCGAAAAATTCATTCAAGATAAAGGACAATTGATCCGATGTTTTATCGGAGGAAAGTTCTCATATTATCAACACATAGAAATCGAAGTAAAAACAGTAATTGAATTTTATAAGCTCCTTCAACAACTACATCCTAACAAGAGAAAAATTGTGTTTGATAACCTATACACAAGATTAGCAACCATTAAGATAGATTACGATGACCTCCCTTTTTAACCAGTATAGATGGCGGCACCACCACCTACACCATCAGAAATATTTCTTATATATCGACAGAATCACCATAATCCCTGCAACCACGCGGGTTTTACCAACCGCTACGCATATGAAAACGCAAAAAAGCGACCTCACGAGGTCGCTTCTCTGATTGTATTGGTGGAGGCGAGCCGTGGCTGTGCAAAACCACAATTCGCCGGATTTGTAGGATTCGGATCTTTGGGGAGGTAGCTTAAATAGGACACTCGGATAGACTCAGAAGGTTATCTGGTTGTGCCCCATCCGCGACAGTCTTTAAGTATTTGTGCCCGTATTGGCTTTTCGCAACAATAACATCAGCTGTTCTTCCACCAGCACTAACATAGAAATCCCATTTCCCACTTTCAATGCCTTGAAATAGCATTCTCTTGAGTGATATGCCATCTGGCTCCGTCAGCATTCTTACCACCGATATGTGTAATTCTCTCGTGTGGGTTGTAACGATCGCTCTTGATGATGCAAAGAATTTGATGTCTAGATGCCACTTAAAGACCTCCCTTAAATGATCAATTTTCTAATACTCCCTTCTATTATAAATCAGATAAACTAACCCGAAAAGAACACATGTTCCCTTTTTATGCTGAGTAAATAGGGCTTGCTGAACGATTCTTTATCCAGCCTTCAGAGCTAGGCGTCCACGAGACTGCATCGTGAAAATGAGGAAATAAAGAACGCGGAGCCTACGCTCCAAGTTCATCACCAGAAGCTGTAGCGTA
>NZ_JBISEO010000044.1:0-826 GCF_044383795.1 Paenibacillus sp. JSM ZJ436 | reverse complement strand
ACACCCTCGTATGAAATAAAATGAAAGTTGACGAGGGGATGAGAAGCAATGAACCGGTACGACAAAGCATTCAAAGAAGAAGCGGTAAGATGAAGTGATGAAATTGGACCAAAGAAAGCCGCTGAGCAATTGGGCGTAGCCTACCACACCTTGCAGGGATGGAGAAAGCAAAGAACCTTGCACGGCGACGGAGCGCATATTGGGAGCGGACGCGCTTATGCATCTGCCGATAAGACGGCACGTGAAATCGAATTAGAAAGAGAAATAGGCGAGTTGCGACGCACGAATGAAATTCTCAAGGACGCACTCGGTTTTTTCGCAAAAGACCGGAAGCGGTAAAAGCATGCAAGCTCTATGCTTACATCCGTGAACGACGGGATCGATGGACCGTCAAGGAGATGTGCGAAGCGCTTGCTGTCAGCGAATCAGGCTATTATCGTAGCCTAAAGCCTGCACCCATGCAGGAGAGACAGCAACGGCTTCTGGTCAACATGAAAGCAATCATCAGTGAACATGAAGACAATCGAAATTACGGTGCCCGGCGCATGCTGCTGGCGCTGTCGCAAATAGACATCCACACCAGCTACAGCACCGTCTATCGCCTCATGAAGAAGCATGGGCTGCTGCAGAAAGCGAAGCGTCACCCGAACGGTATTACACGTGAGGATGCCGCAGCTCAAAAGAGCGAAAATCTGATCCAACGAGACTTCAGCGCCTCGTCACCGAACCAAAAGTGGCTATCGGATATCACCGAAGTTCCTTGCTCGGATGGCAAACTCTATCTGTCCGCGGTGCTGGATGGTTACAACGGAGAGATCGTCGGCCT
>NZ_JBISEO010000011.1:0-139088 GCF_044383795.1 Paenibacillus sp. JSM ZJ436 | reverse complement strand
TCTGATTTCTTGAATAATGGCAAATTTCTCTGAGGCACTCCGCTCTATTTTTCTGGACACAAAAAATGCTCCCCTCACGAAAACAGGTTTTATTATTTCACCTGTCTACCGTAAAGGGAGCATATCATTGGCTGTTTAGAGCTATTATAGCTTCACGGCTGCGTTCTTCATGATGGCCGGTGCAGGTATAGCTTCACGCTCACGCTGAATGCTGACGCCCGCAGCCTCCGGTGAGCCTTGCTGCAGCTGATACATGTTAAAGTATTTGCCGCTCTGTGCCATCAGCGTATCATGAGAGCCCTGTTCCACAATTTCACCGCGATGCAGAACGAGGATCTGGTCTGCATTTCGAATGGTCGAGAGGCGATGGGCAATGATAAAGGTAGTTCGGCCCTGCTTCAGCACCTCCAGCGCCTGCTGAATGATCGCCTCGGTTTCGGTATCAATATTGGCTGTGGCTTCATCCAGAATCAGGATCGCCGGATCGAAGGCGAGGGCGCGGGCGAATGAAATGAGCTGCCGTTGTCCGGCAGACAGCGTACTCCCTTTTTCGATGACGGGTTCGTCAAATCCGAGCGGGAGATGGCTCAGCAGCCGGTCGGCTCCGACCGCCCTTAACGCCTGATCCACCTGTTCCCGGCTAATCCGCGGATCACCGAGACTAACATTGCTGGCAATGGTGCCTGTAAAGAGATAAGGGTCCTGCAGGACAATGCCCATATGCTGGCGGAGCCACTGCTTCGGAATTTCCGTGACCGGCTTTCCATCAATCGTAATGCTGCCCTTTTGCGGATCATAAAATCGGAACAACAGGTTAATAATCGAGCTTTTGCCGGAGCCGGTATGACCGACGAGCGCCACGGTTTGGCCCTTGGCTGCCTGGAAGGAAATATTCTTCAGCACGTAATCCTTTTTGTAGGCAAAGGAGACGTCTTTGAATTCAACATCCCCCTGATATCTTGGCATGGAGCCGTCCGTCACGGCTTCGCCGGGCTCATCCATGAGCTCGAAGGCTCTTTTGGCAGATACGATGGAGGAGTCCAGTGCAGCAAGCTGGTTGACCATTCCGGTAATCGGCTGGAACATCCGGCCCATCAGATCGACGAAGGCGTACAGCACCCCGATCGAAATGATACCCGTTGCGGACAAGGATGCAGACCCGAAATACCACAAGATGACGACGAGCGCGATGTTTCGCAAGACGTTAACCAGATTGTGCGTCGTCAAGGAGTTCAGATTCAGCATTTTGTTCTGATGAGCCATATAATCGCGGTTGAGCTCCTCAAATTCCTCGCGGGTCGCTTTCTGACGGCGGAATACCCGAATGATCGGCATGCCTTGGATGGATTCATTAATAATGGCGTTAATTTCACTCAAGCGCGAGCGAATTACCACATTGTAACGGGTGGCAAATCTCCGGTAAAGCACAATCCAGATGAGAAGCATCGGAATAATAAACAGGCTGATTAAGCCAAGACGCACATCCAGCAGGAACAAGGCAATGTACACACCAGTAATGTAGACGATGCCGGACGCAAAGTTAGACAGCACGGCAACGAACAAATCCTTCACGGCTTCGGTGTCATTGGTAACGCGGGATACGACCTTGCCGGCCGGCAGATTGTCGAAATAATGGACAGGCAGGCGCTGAATATGGGCATAAACGTCAGTGCGCAGCTTCTGAATGACACGGTTGGCTGCCGACTGCATCCAGAAGGTACGAGTAAAGACGGCCAGCATGGAAATGAATATGGCAACCATAAACAGTCCGACCAGCTTGTAAACGCCGGGCAGCTCCGGCTTGTAAAAGCTGAACAGCTCGCTTGTGCTCAGCTTGACGGCAGGATAGCTTTGTGTGGAATCGCCGTACGTAATGCTCATAATGCCGTTCTGAAAGGAGCGGCTACCTTCGGCCCGTTCTACGGGCTCGTTAATGAAATAAAAGCTCGTTCCGCTCTGCAGCAGCCGTACCTCTGCACCGCTGTTTTCTTCGGCGCTTAATCGGTCTGCTCTTTTATAGTAAGTGCCTTGATATAGTGCGGCTCCTTCCGGGGAGTCGGTTTCGTAATAGGGCTGCTCAATGCCGAGCACGTGCTCGTCGATCATCGTCTTGGCGATGAACGGTCCGGCCAGCTCGGCGGCGACACCGATGGCGAGCATGAGAAGCGCTGCGATAAACGTTCCTTTGGCTGTCAGCGCGTAGCGGAAGAGACGTCTGGCTATTCCGGTCGTATTGGGTATGGATTGAGATTGGTTTCCGCTCAAGCAGAACACCTCCTAGGATGAAAGATGATTTTCGAGCTGCTGCCGTTCATATTGCTCCCGGTACCAGCCGTTGGCTGCAAGCAGCATTTCATGCGTACCCTCTTCGGTAATGGCTCCGTCCTCCAGTACAACAATCCAGTCTGCATGCTGGATCGCAGAGAGGCGATGTGTGGAGATGAGAGTGGTTTTGCCGGAACGCTGGGTCCGGATATGTTCAATGATTTTGGCTTCCGTACGGGCATCAACGGCGGATAAGGCATCGTCCAGAATGAGGATCTCCGGGTCTGCGATAAAAGCTCTGGCCAGAGACACGCGCTGCTTCTGACCGCCGGACAGCGCGACTCCTTTCTCGCCGACAAGCGTATCCAGCCCGTCGGATAAGGTGTGCAGATCCTGATCGAATGCTGCCGTTCGGATGGCTTCCATAATGGTTTCGTCATCGGCATCTTTTTTGCCAAATTGAATGTTCTGTCTCACGGTCTTGGAGAACAAAATCTGCTCCTGCGGGACATAGCCGATCCAGGCATGCAGCTGCTCCTTAGATAGATTCTCTACCGGTACGCCGGCAAACAGCAGCCTTCCCGTGCCAGCAGGATACTCATGCAGCAGCTGCTTGAGCAGGGTGGATTTACCGCTGCCGGTCCGGCCGACAACGCCAAGGGTCTGCCCTTGTTTCAGCGTCAGCGAGATGTCCTTCAAGTTATCCTCGCCAGAAGAAGGATAGCGGAAGCTGAGGTGGTCAAAGACGACGCTATCCGGTGTGCGAACATGCACAGGCTGCTCCGGCTCGGGCACGTCTGGCTGAACAGACAATGTGCTGTTCACACGGTCCAGGGAGGCGTTCCCCCGCTGCATAATGTTAATAAGCTCTCCGATGGCGAACATGGGCCAGATCATCATGCCCAGATACATGTTGAAGGATACCAGGCTGCCCAGCGTGATCTCGTTCTGGAAAACCATATAAACCCCGTAGGATAGACCGATCACATAGCTGAGTCCAATGGAGAAGTTAATCGTTGGCTCGAACAAGGCATCGACCTTGGCTACCGCCAGATTCTTACGGTAAACATCATCCGTAATGTCCTGAAATTTCTGCTGATCCTCACGCTCCTGCACATAGGCCCGGATCACGCGGACGCCGGCAACCGACTCCAGCACCTGATCATTCATCACGCCGAAGGCATCCTGGGCGGCAGTGTAGCGCTTGTGTATAGCTCTGCCATAGATAACCATACCGACGGCAATCAAAGGAAGCGGCAGAATGGCAGCTAACGTTAACTTCCAGCTGACCAGAAAGCCCATCGCAAACAGGATGACGACCAGGAAGAAGGTTGAGTCGGTCATGACGAGCATGCCTAAGCCCGCTGTAGCAGCGACAGAGCGCAAATCATTCGTGGCCTTGGCCATAAGATCCCCGGTCCGGTTCTTCTCGAAAAAGGGGGGCATCATGCCCAGCAAATGATTCATATAGCGGGTGCGCAGCAAGCGCTCCACCAGATTCGCTCCGCCAAAGATGCGGTGCATCCACACATATGTACAGAGATAAATGACGGCAACAAGGCCGAGAATAAGCAGCAGATATTGAGTCAGCCCTCCCCAGGAAATGGAGCCTGTTACAATGTCATCAATGGCATTACCGAGCAGTAGAGGCGGCAGGAGCTCCAGGCCTCCGCACACAATGAGGAAAAACAATCCGACGAGATATCGTTTCTTCTCCAGCTGAAAAAACCAGCCTAAATTTTTTAAAACGGCAAACATATGATTGGTTCCATCCTTTCATCATCCAAATCAACAAGCTTCTGACGGGTATTTACAGCCAAAAAAAGCATATCCTCCGAAAACCGGATGATATGCTCGGTGTAAACCTATCATGACCACGGAAGTGTATCAACGAACCGCGGCGTCATCGTAGAAGGATACCAGGGCTAAACTGGCGACTTCCGTATGAGTGAAGCATGCAGCGGGGCGTTGTCAATATTCAATTGGTTCACTGTACGGCCAGGATGTGTATACATAACAATGACTGTGTTGAACACTTGGATCGCCCCTTTCTTTAAGATTTGACAATTATTTGAATTCATTTGGTTCGTCTGAATTTTATCACCATGTCTTTCAGAATGTCAAACTTATTTTTTAGCCGCATGACGGGGTCAGGCCTCATTGCGGGTTCACAGCATGTCTTGAAGGCGCCAAAAACATTTGTAACCTCTACATAGAATGCGTTATGATAAACATTATATATGTCAGGTGAGATGGTCAAGGAGAGTGAAAGATATGAGGATCCAAGTCAGTCAAGAAGCCGCTTCCTGGTTTATTCGAGAGCTGGAGCTGCAGGCCGGAGCCAAGGTCCGATTCTTTCCGCGTTACAGTGCAAGCGGAGGGCTGCATCCCGGCTTTACGTTGGGACTGGCTATAGAGGAGCCGCAGCATTCGGGCATCGACGCCAAAGTGAATGATGTTACGTTTTATATGGAAGAGCGGGACCTTTGGTACCTCCGCGGCTTTGACCTTGAGGTCAAATATGAGGAATCACAAGAGGACATTTCGTATACGTATACAGAAGAAGGCGCGGGGCATTAGAGAGCTGCTCTTACAATTCGCGCATTGAAGGGGCAGAGGAGGTTCCGGGTAATGAGCGTGTATAACCGAGATATTCGTCAATATATCGGCCGCAGTGTGGTGTTTAAGATTAAGGCAGCTGTAATGGCAAGGAATGAGGCTGGCGAGGTGTTGCTGCTGAAGAGGCCGGGGCGTGATGTGTGGGGCTTGCCGATCGGCGGGATCAAGCCGGGAGAGTCGATGGAGGAAGCGGCGGCCCGGGAGCTGTGGGAAGAGAGCGGACATCATGCCGGGGAGCTGGAGCTGCTGGATCTGCTGTCCGGACGGGATTATGTGAAGAAGCATGTCAATGGTGATGAGGAATATTACGTCATCGGAGTTTATGCTGCACACGGGCTTAAGAGTGTCATCGATCTGCCGGAGGAAAGCGACACCTCGATGAAATATTTCGCGGGGGATGCGCTGCCCGTCACAGACGGCTTGACCACCCGTATTTTGCACAAGCTGTTAGGGCAGCCTGCCGATAGCTGAATGAAGGCATAAAAAAATCCCCGCAAGGGGAATTTTTTATGTGCCTGAACGCTTACACCTGAGCAGCATCGTCATCCAGGGCAAAGTCAAAATCGTCAATATCAAACACCTGTACAGGCACCTCGGCACTGATCATGCGCTGTATCAGCTCATACTGGTCGGTAAGCAGCGGCACAGATAGCCGGGCAGCGGCGGCCAGCAGCTCGGTTTCCACCGGGTCAAACAATTCGCCGTAGGGTGCATGATCAATCGCATTCATGACGATCACGACCGTTCTTTCGCCGACAGGGATGGATGGACTCTTAGCCCAAGGCGTCTGCAGCGCCTTGTCTATTTTCTTCTTGTTCAGGGGCTCCTCAAAATAATGAATCAGTTCATTGATCTTGGTGCGCACATGCTGGTCATCAGCAGGGGTGTGCATCAAAGGCTCATCGCTGCTGCTGAGCTCGTACAACTCCAAAATGGTGGTATAGGGTATGATATATTCTACCGGTCTGGGCGGGGTCAACAGCTGGCCGTAAATGGCCAGCATCACCGCTTCCGTCACAAATATCGTGCTCATTCTCATCCTCCTGCGAAACACAAGCCGTTTCCAACATGCTTTTTATGAAATACGTTTCAAAAATATCAAAGCATTGACGACGCCAAATGTCAACCTGTACATCGGAATTCACAACCAGAAAGGGGCTGCCGACAGCATTTGAAATCCTGGAAAATTTATTATCCCTTTGTAAAGCCTTACATTAAGTGGATTGTATTTACTTTGTTCATTGGCATGATCAAGTTTACAATTCCGCTTCTGCTTCCTCTCATCATGAAGTATGTGGTGGATGACCTGCTCACCAATTCCACAATGACGCCGCAGGAAAAAATAGAGCAGCTTATGCTCATCCTGGCAGGTACGCTAGTGCTGTTTATCGTCGTGCGGGGACCCGTTGAATATTTAAGACAGTATTTTGCTCAGTATATTACAAGCCGCATCCTGTTCGATATGCGTAATCGTCTGTATGCCCATTTGCAGAAGCTGTCGCTGCGTTATTACCAGAATACCAAGGTCGGCGAGGCTATTTCCCGGTTCATTAATGATGTTGAGCAATCCAAGAACCTGGTTGAGGTCGGCATGATGAACATCTGGCTGGACATGTTTACACTGCTGTTCGTGTTAATCGTGATGTTCTTTATGAACCCGGTGCTGACTCTCGTCTCCATTGCCGTGCTTCCACTGTATGCCATTGCTGTAAACCTGCTTTACAAGCGCTTGAAAAAGCTGACGAAAGACCGCTCCCAGGCACTTGCGGGCATTCAAGCGTACCTGCATGAACGTATTCAGGGGATTTCGGTCATTCGCAGCTTTACTTTGGAGCGCTATGACCAGCACAAGTTCGAAGGCATCAACGGCAATTTTCTGAAAAAAGCAATGGCGCAGACTCGCATGAATGCCCTTACTTTCTCCATCATTAATACGTTAACCGACATCGCCCCGATCCTCGTCATCGGCTATGGCGGATACCGGGTTATTCAGGGAGATCTGACGCTCGGTACGTTCGTCGCGTTCTTCGGTTATTTGGACCGTCTCTATGCCCCGCTGCGCCGATTGATAAATTCCTCCACCGTGCTGACACAGGCTACCGCTTCTCTGGAACGGGTTAAGGAGCTGATGGACGAGCCTTACGATATTGTGGATCAGCCTCATGCGAAGACGCTTCGTACAGCCGGAGATATCCAGTTTGACCGGGTGTGCTTTAAATACAGCACCGGCACGGACTGGGTGCTGAAGGATATTAACCTGCACATTAAGCAGGGACAAACCGTTGCATTTGTCGGAATGAGCGGAGGCGGGAAGTCGTCGCTCATCGGGCTCATTCCCAGATTTTATGATGTTCAGGAAGGCAGGGTGCTCGTCAGCGGGCAGGATATTCGGACGGTATCCCTGGAAAGCCTCCGAAGCTCGATCGGGATGGTGCTGCAGGATAATTTCCTGTTCAGCGGCTCGGTGCGGGAGAATATTATGCTTGGGAACCCGGAAGCCGATGAAGAGTCTGTCATGGCTGCTGCACAGGCTGCAAACGCCCATGAGTTCATCATGAGCCTGCCTTTAGGGTATGACACCGAGGTGGGAGAGCGGGGCGTCAAGCTGTCCGGCGGACAAAAGCAGCGGCTGGCGATCGCTCGGGTGTTTCTGAAGGATCCCGATATTTTGGTGCTGGATGAAGCGACGTCGGCGCTGGACCTGGAATCCGAGCATCTGATCCAGCAGGCATTGCAATCTCTGTCCAGTGACAGAACGACGCTGATCGTCGCTCACCGTCTGTCTACCATTACGCATGCCGATCAAATCGTCGTACTGGAGAACGGTCAAATTACGGAGCAGGGTACCCATTCCGAGCTCATGGAGCGCGAAGGCAGCTATGCCCGATTATATAATGTGCAGCATTTCGATACTGTAAGCTGATGTAAACCTGTTCATACGAAACAGCCTCCACCGCAGACATGATCGCAGGGTGGAGGCTGTTTTGTAATGCAATATGATTCAGGATTTGCCGAGAAACAGCGATAGCAGGCCGGCCGCAATGAGAGGACCTACCGGAACTCCGCGGAATAGCGCAACTCCCAGAACGGTACCGATCAGAAGACCGGCAACAATCGTGGGCTGCGTCCCCATCAGATGGACTCCGCGCCCGCCCAAATAAGCAACGAGCATACCAATGCCGATGGCAAGCAGTGATTTCCAGCTCATAAAGGATTGGAGGATGGTGTCCAGGCTGATCTTCCCGCTGGCTAACGGAGTCATGACGCCAATCGTGAGAATGATGATTCCGAGTGTCAAGCCATGCTTCTCCAGCCAGGGAAAGGCCTGCTGCAGGCCGCTCACCCGAAGCAGCAGCAGCACAATCATAGCGATCGTGATGGAGGTATTGCTGCTCATAATCCCGAGCGCCGCCAGTCCCAGCAAAATTAAAGCGGTCATGTCCATGAACCTTCAAGCTCCTCTCCTGGCCAAGGCCTCATGATTCCGCGGGATGGCCAGCAAGGTGCTCGGCGATGAGGCGGCCATGATATCGTCCGGTCTCAATGAATACTTCATTCGCGTTGCGACCTGAAGCAATGACGCCTGCCACGAATAATCCCGGTACCGTCGTTTCCATCGTATCGGGATTGAACCGGGGCTTCTCCATCTCCTCGTCGAGTTTCACCCCGGAGGAGGCAAGCAGCTGCCGATCCGGGCGAAAGCCGGTTAGTGCCAGCACGAAGTCATTCTCAATGATCTGCTCTTTTCCTGACAGGGAAGAGATGGTCACCTGAGCCTCCTGGATGTCTGTTACGCTGGATTCCAGATGAAGCGCGATTTTCCCCTTATGCACCATGCCTTCAAATAACGGGCGTACCCAAGGCTTGATATTCGGCGAAATTTCACTGCCGCGGTAGACGACACTGACCTTGGCACCGACCCGGACGAGCTCCATGGCGGCATCGACGGCGGAGTTGCTGCCTCCGATAATGACCGTGTTCATGCCGGCATAAGGGTGTGCCTCTCTAAAATAGTGAGATACCTTTTCGAGGTCCTCCCCGGGGATCCCTATATAATTCGGGTGATCAAAGTATCCTGTAGAGATGACGACATTTCGGGCCGTGCGGGTCCCCTCGGTGCCATTACGCTTGCGGGTGCTGACGATAAAGCTGTCGCCTTGCTTTTGGATAGAAAGGGCTTCTTCATACGGGGTGATCGCTAGCTGATAATGCTCGGCTACCCGGCGATAATATGCCAATGCCTCATCGCGGTACGGCTTGTCGTTCGATAGTGCGAACGGCACATCGCCAATCTCAAGCATTTCAGCGGTGCTGAAAAACTGCATATGCGTCGGATATAGATAGATGGAATGCACAAGATTATGTTTGTCAATAAGCTCTGTGGACAGTCCGCGCTTCTGGCATTCGATTGCCGTAGACAGGCCGCAGGGCCCTGCCCCGATAATTAAAACGTCTAGCATGTATGGCTGCGCCTCCTTATGTGATTAGCTATGAGTGGAAACAGTATTATTTATCCTACCGCAAAAAGAGACCGAAATCCAACGGCATCCCTATAAAAAATTTCAAGCAGGCTAAAGTTTTTGTCTTACTATATATTGAACTGGGATTACCTGGAATCAAAATGCATCACTAGATATGGATAAAGTTAGCACTATAAAGCATTTTTCACTGCGGATTGTTGCTCATTTGGGCCCGGTCTGTCCTGTTCTCAAGCGTTTAAGAGCCGGGAAGTACGGTTAAATAAAAAATACCCGCAGTCAGGAAATATTTTCCCTTCCTCCCCCGGTTGATGATCCTAATGTCGCTTTGAATGATGAATGAAAAAGTCAGGAGTGAGAAGCATGTCCATTGATCGCTTTATCTTAAGAAAATTGGGCAGCTGTCAGGAAGCGAACACAACCTTCAATTTACTCAAGCTGTTTCAGATTCGTGTTCTCAAAGCCCAGGCCAAGGAGGAGCAGCGAATCCGCCATGCTTAGCGCGGCGGGGGAGCACCTGCTTCTTCATACAAAAAAAGGCTATCTCTTAGAAAAGAGATAGCGCAAGAGAATCATTTTCGCTTTTGCTGTGAAGAATGGCCTCAGAGCCCTCGATCTCGATGCTGATCAGGGAGTTGAGGCATTTTTTCAGTGCCTTTTTCCCGTTATTGATTTTATCGTCCAGGGCGCTGGTCAACAGCTTTAGAACTTTTTGTACCGGCTGCTTATTATCCGTGGTGAAATATACAGGAACCGGTTTGTTTTGGAACATAATTAGCATTTTCATGTGATCACCTCACGAAAATATAGTTTCATGATAGTTGCATTATAAACGTCCAAACTTAAAATAACCTTAAAATGAGATATTTAATCACCAACCTATGGCTGTACGTGACATTTTTGTGAATGAGCCGCCAGGGACCGGGGCGAACTTCAGAAATATTGCATATTTTTGCTGTCTGAATTGATTTATATAGTAAAATAAGGGTGAATGGATGAATATGGACTGGATTTCCCTGTTTCAATATTTACGCTGGTGCTTTTGAACTAGGGCGATAGAAATTGTATAGGGAGAAAGGAATATGACACAAATTGACAGGGTAGACTCACTGATGATATAGTTACAACAATGTAACCAATTAAATATAATGCAGAAGGGGTGGCATTCCTGCATGATTTTGACGGTAGTCAGCGGACGCAGAAGAGATGAGACCTTTGATATAGATGTACCTGACAGCTGTACCGTCCATCGTCTAAACGAGCTGCTCGGACTCCGGCTGTTTCAGGAGCTGCCCGAGGCGGGCGTACAATATATATTGGAAGCCAAATTTCCGGAGGGACTATGGTTTCAGGTTCAGGAAGGAAGCAGCCTCGTCGAGGCAGGCCTTCGGGAGGGCTCATACATCCGCCTGCAGCGGGCATTTTCAACAACGCTGGAAACCGCCCCGGTATACGGACGAAGAAGCTTGTTCCAGGAACCGTGAGGATGTAATGAAGCAGCTTACATAATGTGATATTGAGGAGGCGCCCCATGAACGTCTTGTATCAGAGATCTCCGCGGATTAAACCCGCTCTTCAGCAAGAGGATATGGAAATATTCAGGCCTCCCACAGAACCGAGCAAGCCATCATTTTCTATGATTTCGATCATCATTCCCGTCATTATGACTGCATTGATGATCGCATTTTATGTCTATATGAATATGTCAGGACGTATGGGCAACGGCGGATTTATGATGTTTCAGATGATCATGATTCCGATGATGCTCATGTCCTATACCCTGCCCTTCTTTATGTATCTCAGTAATAAGAAGGTTTATCGGAAGCGGCTTGAAGAAAGAGACCGGATGTATCGCGCCCAGCTGGAGCTGCACCGTGAAGAGCTGAAGGAGCGTCAGCGGGAACAGGTAGAGACCATGTTTGAGATTCATGGTGATCCCGAGGTATGCAGCCAGATTGTCAAAAGCCGCAGCAGCAGGCTCTGGGAAAGATCTGTGGAGGATAGTGATTTTCTGGAGCTGCGGGCTGGAAAGGGTCAGGTCCCTTTCTTCGTCCACATCAAGCCGCCCAGATCAGATGGATACGAGAAAGATCCGCTTATTGAAGCGGCGGAAGTCCTGGCAGCTGATTTTGCGGTCGTTGAAGATGCTTCAATTACGCTGCCGCTGAATCAGTCCAAGGTGATCGGGGTGGTTGGTCAGCGGGAGCATGCTCTGAATGCCTTGCGCGTGCTTGTCGCTCAGATGACCGTGCGCCATTCGCCGGATGAGGTGAAGCTCACGGCATTTTACGAGGAAAAGGAAGCGGATGAATGGGACTGGATGAGATGGTTCCCGCACTGCTGGGATGATGACCGCTCTGTACGATATCTAGCAGATCGGCGCAGCACTGCTCATCAGCTGGCCGACGAGCTCTTCATGCAGCTCAATCGCCGCCGCCGAAGCGGCAGCGATTATGCCGCTCGCTCGATGAATATTCCAGCCTACATGATTCTGCTGTCATCCGCCCAGCTGATTGAGGAAGAGCCGCTGCTGCCGCTCCTTATGGAGGAAGCGGAGGCGGTGGACGCTATAACGATTGTGCTGTCTGACCGAAAGGAATCCCTGCCGATGCAGTGTCAGCTGATATTGGAGGCGGGCAAAGACCGGGCCGTGGTTACGGTCAAGGAAGATGGAAAGGCGAGACAGCAGGGCTTTGATATCGATCATGTATCTCGGGACCAGATGGAGGCTTTGGCTCGATATATGGCTCCAATCCGACTGAAGCGCTCGTCCGCTTCAGACATTCCTTCCACCTTAACGCTATTTGAAATGATGGAGATTGAGACCATTGAAGAGCTGGATCTCCATCGCAGATGGCAGCAGAACCGTTACCCGGACTCACTGCCGGTAGCAATGGGTGTGCGGGCTGGCAGCAAGAGGATCAATCTGAATCTGCATGACAAGATTGAACGCGGCGGCCATGGCCCCCACGGGCTGATTGCCGGAACTACAGGCTCCGGCAAAAGTGAGGTTATCCAGTCCATTGTCGCTTCTTTGGCGGCAGAGTTTCATCCTCATGATCTGGCTTTTATGCTTATCGATTACAAGGGCGGAGGCATGTCGAACACCTTCCTTCACCTGCCTCATGTCGTTGGAACCATAACCAATCTGGATAACAACCTGATCGAGCGTGCAAAAGTGTCTTTAAAAGCAGAGCTGGTGCGCCGGCAGAAGCTGTTGAACGATGCTGGCAATCTCCAGCATATTGATGAATATTACAAGCTGCTCCGCAGCGGACAGGGCGTGCCCTTGCCGCATCTAGTCATTATTATTGACGAATTCGCACAGCTCAAGAAGGACCAGCCGGAATTTATGGATGAATTAATCAGTATTGCGGCAATCGGACGGACACTCGGCGTGCACTTGATTCTTGCTACGCAGAAGCCGGCCGGGGTTGTCGATGATAAGATCTGGAGTAATTCTCGCTTTCGAATCTGTCTGCGCGTCCAAAGCGAGGGCGACAGCCGGGACATGCTGAAAATCCCGAACGCTGCCTGGATTAACAAGCCGGGTCGCGGCTATTTCCAGGTCGGTAGTGATGAAGTGTTTGAAGAAATGCAGTTTGCCTGGAGCGGTGCGCCATATACAGTACATCAAGATGATCAGGATGCTGCTGTTCAGATCCGTGAGCTGCGCCTGAATGGGAAATATGAGCCGATGCTTGCGCCTTCGCAGGCATCGAAGGTGCATCAAGAAGAGCCCATGAAGCAGCTGCAGGTGTTCATTAACCAGGCAGCGGAGGCTGCAAGTGCTCATGGAATCTCAAGGCTTCCGGGACCATGGCTCCCGCCGCTGCCGGAAACGCTGGAGCTGGAGGAGATCGAGGCCTTGTCTGCTCAGGAGGATCGGCTTGCTACGGCAGGAAGTCTTCCGTTAACAGCTTCTGCGGGGCTTGTGGATGATCTGACTCAGCAATGTCAGCGGCCGCTCTTGCTGAATCTGGAGCAGGGCCATTGGGTCATCTATGGCATGCCGGGACTCGGCAAGACCACGCTGATCCAAACGATTCTGATGTCCCTGGCCGCGCAGTATCAACCTGACCAATGGCATGGATATATCGTGGATATGGGGCGGACGATGCGGGACTTTGCCGGACTGCCGCATATCGGTGCAGTGATGACAACGGAAGAGGACGACCGGATCAAGCGGTTATTCCGTTTTCTGGCCCGGATCGCAGCGACTCGCAAGGAATGGATGGCCGAGGCCGGCGTCAAAACTGCGTCATCTTACCGGCGTTCAATGTCAAGCGCTTTGCCGCAGCTAATCGTTGTGATCGATGGCTATCTTAATTTTAGAAATACGTATGCCGATGAAAATGATATGCTGGAGTATTTGCTTCGGGAGGGTGGAAGTCTCGGCATCACCTTTATTATCTCAGCCAACCGGATCTCCGATATATTTGAAAAGGTTCGCAGCAATATCTCGCATGCATTGAGTTTCGAGCTGGCAGATCCATCGGATTATTATTACGCGGTCGGGCGTCCGGTCAAAGCACCAAGTCAGCTGCCGCCGGGCCGCGGGCTGGTAAAGGGACAGGTGCCGCCGCTGGAATTCCAGTCAGCTCTTCCGGCCCCGGGCCGGGATGAGGGGGAGCGTTCGGCAGCGCTGCGTAAGCAAATTCAACAGCTAAGCCACTCCTGGGGTGGAGAGAAAGCACCCGCTATTTTGTCACTGCCGGAGAAGATCCAGCTGCATGAGCTGCTGGATATGGATCAGCCTTACAGTCAAGCCGCGCATCAAGCGTCGCGTCAAGTGACGCTCGGTCTAACCACCGATGATTTGGATCCCTTTAACCTTTCGCTGGAGGAGGGCCCGCATTTCATCATTGGCAGTCCCATGGAGGGAGGAAAGACCTCCTTTATGCTGAGCTGGATGCTGTCTATGGCTCTTCATTCTTCTCCGGAGGAGCTGGAGCTATATACGGTAGATACCCGCTATGGCAGCCAGGGCCTTGCTTCTTTAAGTCAGCTGCCTCATGTCAAGGGGCATGCTTCAGATGAAGAGGAGCTGACGGCACTGGTCTCCAAAATCTATGAAGCGGTTCAGCTGCGAACGAAGGAAGAAGAGCACAGACCCATTGTGCTTATGATTGATGATGCGGATGTGCTCAGCAAGCAGCTGAATGATTTCACAGTGAAGGATCAGCTGTCTTCTATTGTACGGCTGGGCAGAGACCGCAATGTCCATGTCATCATCTCGGGCGTGCCTGCTGATTTCCCGACATACGGCGTGGACTGGTTCTCGGATATTAAAGCAGCCCAGGCAGGATTCCTGTTTGGTACTTTGGACTCTAACGATTTGTCCTTCTTTAGAATTCCTTTTTCGGAATCAAACCATAGTGCTGGAGGACTAAAGATCCTTCCTACGGGACAAGGGTACTATATAAAACGTAAATTTTCCAGAATCAAGGGCGCAGTTCCTTTTACAGAGGTCTGGAATCCAGAAAAATGGGTCAAAGAAATTCGTGACCGATGGCATGTTGTAGTTTGAAGGGAGGTGGCTCATAATGTTGACGATTCCTGCTTCTAAACAGGAGACGATTACACTTGATGATAAAGAGTTCTTTTTCCTGGCGGGTATTCTTGGCTCTGACCGCCTGCTCGGCGTCAAAGATCCTTTCAGTGGATACTTAACGGAAGAGATTGCGCTGGAATGGGAGTCAGTAAAAACCTCTTTGCTGGAGAAAAATTATTTAATATTAGAAGACACTGGAGAGCTTTCGATCCCTCCTGAGGTGTTTTCTAGGGTAGCTGTAGCCGGTCTTGCCGAAAGGGCATGCTGGCTGAAATATGAACATCTGGGATCCAGTTTTGAAGGGTATCTCCATGTTGTCGGAGACCAGGTGATCCAGGTGTGTAAATGCGGCGTAAACGACCAGCAATATGCCCTGACTGAGCTGGGCACCGTGGGAAGCACTTGCCAGAGACTGGTAGACGATTTAGCTCTCAGTGAGGCTCCTCTTGGTGAGATCCCGGCCTTGCTGCTGAGCCGTAAAGAATTTAGTGATATATTCACATCCTCTGCAGCAGTTTCCGGTGATGCGATTGCGGACCGGCTGGCCAAGCTTACAGATGATGCCGAAGGCTCATTGGCTCTCGCCAAGTGCATGAAGAACAAGGTCTCCTCCGGAGAGCTTCAATTGTCAGTTTGGAATGGATATCGCTGGGAGAGCCAGAATGCGGCCTTTATATCTGATGAATCCATGAGCTGGCTGCTGCGTATGAGTCTCCAGGGTGATCAGGACTGGCTGACGGCCGCGCCGGCAACCCGTGAACATTTTTATCAAATGCTTATGATGTGGTTAAAACAGTGAGTCAGCCCGAATGAAAGGTGAGGACCTATGCGTATTTCTGTCGAACCGGAACGGCTCCGGTCATTAAGCCGGCAGCTCCTGCACTCCGGTAGTCAATTTGCAGGGATAAGTAATCAGCTCGGTGAGGCCATGAATTCCCTCGTCTGGGAAACCTCGCTCAAGGCAGCAGTGATGGACGAGTGGCATCTTGCCCAGCGGCTGGGCATGCAGGTGGGTTCTCTGCTGGAAAGACTGGGCCAGGAGCTGGCGGGAAAGGCCGATTTGTTTCAGGAGACGGATCATCAATATAATTCCGTGCTGAACCATGCCCTCGTAGGAGGGGTTTCGCCGGTTTCTCTTTTTGCAGCCTCCAGGCAGGAAATGTCCCGTTCCATTCTGGCTCCGGCGGGAAGCTCGCCCGATATTTCCAATCCAAGCTCTGTGGTTCAGGCGGTTGGCATGGCCACAGCGGAAGGCAAGGAATCGGCCAAGCAGGCGGCCCTTTCGGGACAGGGCTGGACCTTTGCAGATCCTTCACGCCTTGCGCCTGCTAATTAAATCAACCTGCACGGTTTCAAATATGGGTCATTGGTGGTAATTGGAAAATGGGTCGGATGACATTTTGATAATGAATGTGATCTGGGCTACGATGTTTTCAGCAGTTAAATATGCATTCATATTATAAGGAGGAAACATACATGGCAGGTCGTATTTTAATTACCCCGGAGCAAGTAGAGCAGGTAGCCAATCAATTTAAGCAGAGTGGTGATCAAAGCCAACAGATCGTCAATAGCCTGACGCAGTCCGTCAACAGCATGGAAGGTCAATGGGACGGTATGACGAAGCAGCGTTTCTTCCAGGAGTTCCAGGAGGCCAGCCGCCTTATGAACTCATTCGTTCAAACACTGGAAAGCATCAGCAGCGAGCTGAAGGCGATTGCGCAGAAGTTCCGTATGGCTGACCAGACACGCTAGTAGAAGTGAACCAAGCTATAGCATATCAGGATATGAAAGCAGAAACCGGGTGGTTATGGACTCCCGGTTTTTCTCTAATTTGATCAACTAAACCGAAATATAATTTTGACAATAGAAAGGGGGAGCTGCAATGGGTTTTCAGCCTGCACCCGGAGATCAAATAACAATTAACAATACGGCGTACAGGGTAGGGCAGCATCCTGCGGCCCCGGGACTTGCTTATGCACAGGCAGGAAGGCAGGGGATCGTTTACCAGCTGCTGCCTGTAAATGGCTCACCGTATGAAGCTAAAGCGCTGAAGGTGTTTTTTCCTAAATTTCGTATGCCGGCGATGGTCTATCAATCGGATCATATGGCTGGCTATAAAGAAATACCTGGTCTGCAGGTTTGCAGCCGAGAGGTGCTCACTCCCGAAAGAAACGGAGATCTGATAGCCCGGTATCCTGACCTGCTGTATGCTGTCATCATGCCCTGGATTCATGGGATGACCTGGTTTGATGTCATTAGCGACCAGCGGAGCCTTAGCCGGAGCGAAAGTCTGACGCTGGCCAAGGCACTGGCCGCGATCGGCTCCAGTATGGAGCAAAAGGGTCTTGCGCATTGTGACCTTTCCGCGCCTAATGTCATGCTTCCGTTTTTTTCGGAAGTGGAGCTTCCTGAAGGAGCCGCCGCTGTGGAGCTGGTGGATGTTGAGCAAATCTACAGTCCCAAGATGGACCGGCCCGACGTTCTGCTGGCAGGCTCGCCAGGGTATGCCGCGCATCGGGCGGTTCAGAGCGGTCTCTGGAGCTCTTACGCAGATCGCTTTGCAGGTGCTGTCATCGTTGCGGAGATGCTTGGATGGAGCGATGTCGGTGTCGTAAACAAGTCCTGGGGCGAAAGCTATTTCGACCAGCATGAGATGCAGACCGGCTGCGAGAGGTATTTCTTATTGAAGAAGTCGCTTGGCCAGCGGTGGGGGGCAGCCATTAGTGATTTGTTTACCCGAGCGTGGGACAGTCAGGATCTGAGCAGCTGCCCTACCTTTGGGGAATGGCTGGTTGCGTTATCCGCCGTTTCTGTTGACGAGCCGGCTTCGGTGACGAAGCAAGACTCTGCCCACGAGGCGCCTGAGGCCGCTGTGGGAGCCATCCGCAAGCCTGTCATTGATGAAGCGCTGGCGGCTCAGCATGCCCAGGATGCTGCTGCCAATCTGGGACTTCAGCCGGATACCGGTGAGGTGAATGATCATGTTGTCGCGCGGCTGTTTCATCAAGCACGGGATCTGGAGGCCGCAGGCAATCTGACAGGAGCGCTGGAGATTTTCCGTTCGGCGTATCATTTCGTTCAAAAAGACAGTCCGTTAGAGGTTGAGCTGGCGGCTGCTATTCATGATCTGGAGTCACAGCTCTATCCTCCTCAGGAAGAGAAGAAGGGCTGGAGAGCCATCGCAAGCTCCAGGAAATTCATGATATCTACGGCTGCGGGCATTGCTGTCCTGGCCGGCTCTGTATTTACAGTGAACCAGATTCTGGCGGACCAATCAGAGGTCCGACAGCAGCAGGAAGCCTCAGCAGCCACGCAGCAAGAAGATGAAGAAAAAGAACGTGCAGCAGCAGAAGCCGCAGAAAAGGAAGAAGAGGCCGCCAGACTGGCTGCGCAAAAAAAAGCCGAGGACGCTGCTCGCCTGAAGGCAGAGGAAGAAGAGAAGGCGAAGCAGGAGGAAGCCGACAAGCTCGCTGCCGAGAAAGCAGCACTGCAGGAAAAGTATGACAAGCAGGCGAAATATGAAGCGTATCTCGCTCAGCTGGAGGCCAAAAAAGAAAAGCAGGCTCTGCAGGAAAAGTACGACAAGCAGGAGAAGTATGAACAGTATCTGGCTTTGCTAGAGGAGAAGAAGCAGCGGGAGGCTGAGGAGAAAAAGGCAGCAGCTGCCCGTGCCGCAGAAGAGTCGCGAGCAGCAGAGGCAGAGCGCCAGGCGGCGGCCAATCGGCAGGAGGAAGCTCGCAAGCAAGAGGCTGCTGCCAAGGCCGAGCAGCTAAAGAAGCAGAGAGCGGAGAATGTAGTGACTCTGATTGCTTACTATAACAAAGCTTATAACGCTCAAGTAACCGACAACTTACCGAGAGCAAGAAATTTCGCCCGGAGCTTTCAGACGATGTATCAAAAGGATGCGTCCTATTATAATTCAGTCGGCTCCATGAAATCACGCAGCAGCAATATTAATTTGTTCTTAAACAACAGTGGGTTCTGGCTGCCAAGCCTTTAACTTCAATGACATTGACGCAGGGGTGTATGAGGTGAATTACAGTATTCAGGCTTCACAGCGGACACCGGCACTCATCATTTATTTAATTGATATCAGTGCCTCTATGAATATGCTGATGGAGGGCAAGCGCCGAATCGATGTTGTCTATGACGCGCTGTCCCTGGCCATTCGGCAGATGGTATTTCGTTCTACCAAAGGAAACCGACTGACGCCTCGCTATCGCATTGCTATTCTGGCATACAGTGACGATGTGTATGATTTGCTGAACGGCATCAAGGGAATCGACGAAATTGCAGCGATTGGCTCGCTGCCAGACCTGACCCCGAAGCGGTTTTCGGATTCTGCCAAAGCCTTTCTGCAGGCCGAAAGAATTCTGAAGGCTGAAATTCCGAATATGCAGGACTGCCCGGCCCCTCTCGTGTGCCATATGACTGATGGTGTAGCTACAGGGGAAGACCCTGAGCCGATTGCGAAGCGGATCATGAGCATGAGTGTCCCGGATGGCAATGTTCTCGTCGAGAATATATGTATATCGGACCATTTGTTGAATCAGCCGGTAACAGAGCCGCGCCGCTGGAAAGGGATTCATGCTGACACTCCTCTCGAGGACGAGCATGCGCTGAAGCTCCGGGCCATGTCATCCGTACTGCCGGACAGCTACCGGGAAATGCTGCTCGAGGCAGACTATCAGCTGGCGTCCGGTGCGCTTATGATGCTGCCTGGCACCTGTGCTGAGCTGGTGTCGATCGGATTCCAGATGTCAGCGGCGACCCCGGTTCGTTAACGTTATGCGATTATCACCAAACCGGAAGCTTGCCGGGAAACAAAAAACAGGGCCGGTCGATGGCTTCACGTATGTGAGTGGACAGCATGAGGAGCAGCCGGTTTCCAGCCTGAAAAGCAGGTTCAATTGCCGTTATGCCTATGGCCGAGCCTCAGAGACGGCTCAGCTGCAAGAGCAGGGTCAGGATTATATGGCCTTTGCCGTAGATGGAAGAACCTGCAGCTTCGTGCTGTGTGACGGCGTGAGCATGAGCTACCGCGGAGATTTCGCAGCTCGTTATCTGGGAGAGGGTCTTCTATCCTGGCTGAGAACGGAGGCGGAGCCAAGCCGCCATCTGCTGCAGAAGAGGCTGGTGCAGCTGTCTCAAGCTGCCAGGCTGGAGGAGGAAGCTTTGTCTGTAGATCAGAATGCTCCGCTCTTGCTGAGAGACATTCTTCAGGAGAAGAAACAGAACGGCAGTGAAGCGATGTACTTATGCGGCCGAATTGAGCTTCCCGGCAAATTGAAGCGCAAAGGCCGGCTGTGGCTGGCATGGCAGGGCGATTCCCGGCTGCGTTTGTTTCAGCAGCAGGTCGAGGTGGCTTCACCTTTCTTGGGAACCTTTCGAACCGGTGATCGCTGGTCTACACGGACTGGACCGAAGGGCACACCGAATGTCTTTGAATGCCGTCTTCAGGCTGCAGGAGATTATCGCTTGCTCTTGTACAGTGACGGACTCAGCGATCTCGATGGCATTTCCGAAGTGGTGCCTGATGAGCATCTTCAGGTGTTGATGGATGCGAGGCATACAGAAGGGCTGGAGGATGACGCTTGTTTTTTGGAAATATCATGGTAAGAGCTTACTGAACTGCAGATGCAATATATAGGGACTTCTTTTCGGATGCAAGCCGAAAGGGAGTTCTTTTGCTGTGGAATGATTATTACATCCCGTTTTGGGTAATCTTGTGACAGATGAAGCTTACTGCTCATTACATGAAAGGAGATGAATGGATTGAACCAGGAACCTAGTCGTTTTCAGGGAAAGACGGCCATTGTTACCGGAGCGGGCTCGGGGATTGGAAGGGCTACTGCGGTAAAGCTGGCCAAGCAAGGAGCCAATGTCGTATTATTTGATCTGGTGGATGACCGCACGCATGAGGCGGAAGTCGAGCTGAACGGGATTCGCGAAGGCTGTGCTAAATCCTATGATGTTGATACCTCAGATCCAAAGCGTGTAGAGCAGGCCGTAAAGGAAGCGGCAGAAGCGTTCGGAGGCATTGATATAGTGTTTGCGAATGCAGGCATCAACGGGGTGCTCTCACCGATTGATGAGCTAGAGCTTGAGGATTGGCAGAAGACGCTTCAGGTCAACCTGGACGGTACCTTCCTGACCATCAAGCATACCGTACCCTATTTGAAGAAACGCGGGAAAGGCAGCATCATCATTACCAGCTCAGTCAACGGCACCCGGGTATTCACAGGCTTCGGCATGATTGCCTACAGCACCACCAAAGCCGGACAGGTCGCTTTTGCCAAAATGGCAGCGCTGGAGCTGGCTCAATTCCAGATCCGCGTGAATGTCATTTGTCCCGGCGCGATTTCTACGAACATTGGACAAAGCACGAAGGTAAAAGGGCATGTGGATGAAATTACGATCCCGATCGAATACCCCGAAGGCGGTCAGCCGCTTCAGCACGGCTCGGGTGAGCCGGAGGATGTCGCTGATCTGGTAGCCTTTCTGGCCTCGGACGAGTCCCGGCACATTACTGGAGCACAAATCTTTATAGACGGCGCAGAGTCCCTGCTGCGCTAATCAGCCGACACCATTCATGCAGAGAAGCGGACCTGACATCCGTGATCTCTGCATGATTTCGTTATAACTGGTTTAGCACATTCGGTGTCAGCATAACAGGCTCTTTAGGTACACGTTCCATGGAAAAAAGCGGAATCAGCTCTTGCGGGCTCAGCTCCTGAAGACTGCCTATCAATCCGGTGATCCAGGCGAGCCAGCCGACAATTCGCCGGGAGCTCACCCCCCGCTGACGCAGCTCCCGTATACTGAGACCTTGTGTCCGCTTAGCCAGGCGGTTGCCCTTTTCGTCCAGAAGCAAAGGAAAATGGGCAAAGCGTGGAGGTGTCAGTTCCAAAGCCTCATATAGCATAAGCTGCCTCGGCGTAGAATCCAGCAGATCAGCGCCCCGAAACACATCAGTGATGCCCATCGCGGCATCATCCACCACGACGGCCAGCTGATATGCGTAGATGCCGTCTGCCCGCCGAACCACAAAATCACTGCTTGCATAACCGTTGATCTCAATGGGTCCAAGAATACCATCCTGAAAGCCTGGAAATCTCTCCTTCACTTTGAAACGAAGAGAGGGCGTTTTGGTTCGGGCTTTAAGCTGCTGCTCGGATTGGCTTAAATGCCGGCAGGTTCCAGGGTAAAGAGGGCCTTCGGCACTCAAGCCATGAGGCGCGCTCGGGGCGGCCAGAATGTCTGCCCGGCTGCAATAGCAGGGATAAAGCAGCCCCTGTGCTTGCAGCTTATCCAGTACTTCCCGATAAAGCTCCAGACGCTGGCTTTGAACATAGGGCCCGGCATGTCCGCCCGCGTCTGGACCTTCATCCCAATCCAGCCCGAGCCAGGTGAGGTCGTAGACAATGCTGTCTGCAAAATGCTGCCGAGAGCGGCCGGTATCTACATCCTCCATTCGCAGCACAAAGGCTCCTCCTTGGCTGCGAAGCTGCAGCCATGACAGCAGGGCGGCCATGGCATTACCAACATGCATATGTCCCGAGGGGGTAGGGGCAAAGCGGCCCCTGGACAAGATATCTGATTCAGGCTGTAACACAAGCATCACCTACTCTAGCGAAATGATCTGTCATCCTTAAACCGATTCTTTGAAATTCATGCCTTCTATTGTAACGCAGACATTGAACAGAAGCTATTGATCAATAGTGATCCACCGTCTACAATATCTGCATGCCTGTTGTCAGCAGCATTACAAGCTTCCTCAGGCATGAATCTAATGAATAAAGTAAAGGAACAGGGACCACCTCATGAAATCGGAGCAACTACCCATTGATCAAATACTGCCTTCGCTGCTGCATCATTTCAGAGACAACACAAGCGGCGTTTTAATTGCAGAGCCAGGGGCGGGGAAGACGACACGCGTGCCCCTAGCTTTTCTTACGGAGACGTGGCTAAAAGGGCATAAAATTATCATGCTCGAGCCGCGGCGTCTAGCCGCCAGGTCTGCGGCTGCATTTATGGCGAATGCCCTTGGTGAGGCTGTCGGGGCCCGGATCGGATACCGGGTTCGAGCGGACTCCCGGGTCAGCCCGGAGACTGTCATCGAAGTCGTAACCGAAGGCGTGCTTACCCGTATGCTTCAGGAGGACCCAGAATTAACCGGTGTCGGGATGATTATCTTTGATGAATTTCACGAACGAAATCTTCATGGAGATCTGGGTCTGGCTCTGGCCCTGGAATGCCAGAGCGTGCTCCGCGAGGATCTGAGGCTGCTGGTGATGTCAGCTACGATGGAGGCTGAGCCGGTATCCAGGCTGCTGGGCGGGGCAGAAATCATAACTTGCTCCGGCAGGAGCTACCCGGTAGAAACGTTTTATATGCCTCCGCCTTCCGGTCAAGCGCTGGAGGTATCTGCCGCGGCCGCAATCATTCGCTCTTTGCACGAAACGTCTGGAGATATCCTCGTATTTCTGCCCGGTATGAAGGAAATTGAACGCACGGGCAGAGCATTGCGAAGTGCAGGGCTGCCTGAGCATGCTGTAGTGCGTCAGCTGCACAGCCGTCTGCGTCAGCCGGAGCAGGAGCTCGCGGTTGCACCGGACGCTGCTGGCCGCCGCAAGATCATTCTGTCCACCTCTATATCTGAGACGAGCCTGACAATACCGGGTGTAACAGCTGTTGTGGACAGCGGCTGGATGAGGACAGAGGAGTACTCCCGCCGTACCGGACTTCCGCAGCTCGTCACGCGCAGGGTATCCAGAGCATCTGCCGACCAGCGGCAGGGACGTGCCGGCCGTGTTCAGGCAGGAGCTTGCTACAGATTATGGAGTCCGGAGGAGCATGCTGCACTTCAAAGTCATACGCCTGCTGAGATCCTGCGCAGTGATCTGTCCTCGTTGACGCTGGAGCTGGCTGTATGGGGAATTCAGGACCCGGCGGAGCTGCACTGGCTCGACGAGCCGCCTTCTGCTTCTATGGACGCTGGAAGAGAGCTGCTGTCTCTGCTGCAGGCCGTAGACGCCGCTGGCAAGGTGACACCGCATGGACGGAGTCTTGCAAAGCTCGGTCTTCATCCGAGGCTGGCTCATATGCTGATCAAGGGAAAGGAGCTTGGCCAAGGGTCACTGGCGTGCCTACTGGCGGCTTTTTTGCAGGAAAAAGAGTCTGGTGCAGACACAGGCGGCAACCCGGATCTTGCCGTCAGGATAGAGCGGCTTATAGATCAGCTATCCAGGGATACAGCAGACTCCCGCCACAATGATGGAACTCCGTGGTCAGGAATCAGTCGGGAAATGAGACGTCTGATGAGCAAGCTGAACGTCAAGCCGGTGCTGCCCATGGATGCTGACGGAAGCAGCCTGCTGCTGGCGTTTGCCTACCCGGACCGGATTGCAGTACAGCGTGAACAGGGGCATTTCGTGCTGCGAAGCGGCCGCGGTGCCGTGTTCCGAGGAGACACTCCGCTTGCGAGGCTTCCACTCATTACCGCCGCTGTTGTGGATGACCGGGGAACGACAGCCACGATTCAGGCTGCAGCGAGCCTGGAGCTCCATGTCCTGGAGCGGCATTTTAAGGAACAGCTGTACATGAAGAAAAGTGTTAACTGGCATGAAGAAGCAGGACGAATTAAAGCGGTTCAAGCTGTGATGCTAGGGCATCTAAAGCTGTCAGAGCGCATGGACTCACATCCAGACGAGGCGGCTGTGATTCAAGCTGTGGTGGGCGCGGTTCGCAGGGAAGGCTTGGGACTTCTGTCCTGGAGCACGCAGTCATTGCAATGGAAGCAGCGTATGCAGTTTATGAGCAGTCATAACCCTGATTGGCCGAGCGTGGACGATGAAGCTTTACGGGATACGCTGGAGGAATGGCTGGCCCCATACTTAAGCGGCGTGCGAAGCAGGCAGGATCTTAAGAAACTGAAGGCGGGAGAACTGCTTGCCCATAAGCTGAGCTGGGAACAGCGGCAGAAGCTGGAGGAATGGGCGCCCACGCATATTCAAGTGCCGAGTGGATCCCGGATTCCGATTCAATACGAAGATCCGGCGGCACCCTATGTGGAGGTCAGGCTGCAAGAGGTATTCGGGCTACAGCAGACGCCGCGTCTGGGAGCCTCCCGAACGCCGCTCACCTTTCATCTATTATCTCCGGCACGGAGGCCGGTGCAGATTACGAAAGACCTGGAGAGCTTTTGGCAGCATGCCTATTTTGACATTAAAAAAGACTTGAAGGGTCGATACCCGAAGCACTACTGGCCGGAAAATCCGCTTGAGGCCGAGGCCACAAACAAAGTCAAGCCAAGAACGTCCCGTTAACGTTTGGCCAACTCTGGCACGGGGTAATAGATGTCAGACTACACCCGAACAAGGAGGCGTTAACGATGGAAAAGCATGTCGTAGGGGTATTTGAAACCGAGCAAGAAGCGATCAAAGCCATTCAACAGCTGCAGGATCGAGGCGTTTCAGGGGAACGTATATCTGTATTATCGAAGGACAAGCAGGAGATGGAAACGGTATCGGAGGAAACCGGTACGAAGGCACCGGAGGGTGTTGCAGCGGGAGCAGCTACAGGCGGAATTCTGGGCGGCGTAACCGGCCTGCTGGCCGGAGCGGGAGCTCTTGCCATTCCGGGGATCGGCCCGATCCTGGCAGCAGGACCTATCGCGGCAACCTTAACAGGCGCTGCCGTTGGAGCCGGCGCAGGCGGCCTGGTGGGCGGCCTGATCGGCTTAGGTATTCCGGAAGAGGAAGCCAGGGAGTATGAGGGTTATATTAATGAGGGCCGGATCCTGGTATTGGTTGATGACGAGGAGCGGCATGACGATGTGCATGATATTTTTAACTCTAACCGCTCGCTTAATTCAGATCGGTATTCTCGTACAGATAGCCGGACTATTGACGGCCTACCCAACAACAACACTCTGCTGTAAAATAAGGCTTAACCCTACAGAAGTGGCGGACGAAATCGTACCGCCGCTTCTTTTTTACATCTAATAATACTATTTCAACATATGAAAAATTCACAAAAACAAATTCTAAAAATAATCGTGTTCATTTTACATGATGTAAATCCTTCTCCCGTTTCTAGAAGCAAGCAGGAAGGTTAAAAGGGAAAGTGAGGCGAGATTAGTCAAGCATAGGACAGATAGTATACAATATGAGACATATAGAGTGTGAATTGGGGGGGAGGGGGCGAAAGATGGCCTTTATGATCGCTCAAAGGGCGTTTATCAAAGTGTATTTAATTACCATGGTAGAGCAGCAGCGGGGATACGGGTATCAAATGCTGGAAGAAATGCGGCAAGAGTTCAAAAGCCATGGCTATTCGCCGCCGCAGAGTGAAATCTATCGTGCCCTGCATGAGCTGGTGCAGGAGGGCGTCTTCTACCGGACTAAGCAACTTAAGGGCAATGATCCTAAAGTCGATTTTCAGGAGATTGTGCTGTATCACTTTACAAGTGACGGAGCGGAGAAGGCCAGGCTGTATAAGAAGCAGGTGAAGACGGATTTGGACCGCTGTCTAGGTATATTGAACAAAGCAGTAAGAGACAATTACTGACCTATAGCAAGGAGGTTTTTTTCCGTGAGCACGAAATTACGTTTTGGTATTATGAGTACAGCAAAAATTGCCCGGAATTCCATGATACCCGGCATTCTGAAATCGGATCGCTGTGAGGTCACTGCCATTGCCAGTCGGAATGCGGAGAAAGCCGCTGAGGTCGCTGAGCGTTTTGATATCCCGAGATCATACGGCTGCTATGATGAGCTGCTAAATGATCCCAATGTGGATGCTGTTTATATTCCGCTCCCGAACCATCTGCATAAGCCATGGTCTATTAAAGCCATGCAGGCGGGCAAGCATGTGCTGTGCGAGAAGCCGGCTGCCCTGAATGAGCTTGAAATTCGCCAGGTTGCGGAAGCGGCGCAGGAGCATAAGCGAGTATTTGCTGAGGCGTTCATGTATCGCTATCATCCGAAGCATGCCCGGGTACGGGAACTAATCGAAAGTGGAGAGATTGGTCAGATCCGCGGCATTCATGGAAGCTTCACCTTCAATAATGCCGGAGACAAAAGTAATGTGAGATACAGCCGGGAAATGGGCGGAGGCTCTGTCTACGACGTCGGCTGTTATCCGATTTCTGCCGCCCGCATGATCTACGGGATGGAGCCCAGAGCCGTCACTTGTCATGCGATGTTCTCCGAAGAGCATGATGGAGTCGATATGATGGCTCACGGCATGCTGGAGTTTGAAGAAGGGTTGGGCTTGACCTTTGAGTGTGGCATGTGGGCTTATTCAAGATGCAGCCTTGAAATTGCCGGCACGGAAGGACGCATCGAGCTTCCATCTGCGTTCGGCTGGGAACGGATGGAAGACCAGGCTCAAATTCTGATTCATACGCCCCGGGGCACCCGGGAAGAAAAGCTGGGGGCGCATAATCACTTTGCGCTGCAGGCGGATGCTATGGCTGCAGCAGTGCTGGACGGAATTCCGCTGCCCTACGGCATGGACGATGCCATTTACAACATGAGGGTCATTGATGCCTGTCAGCGGGCTATTCACACGTCAAGCCGGGTTCTTATTCCTTAACCTTCTTAGGGCTATGAAACATACGCAAACAGCCGGCAGATGGACTGCCGGCTGTTTGCAAGCCTTGAAATGTCATTATTTACGCCTTGCCTTCATTGTGGTAATCATCCTCACCGGGCTCGACATCCATCGCCGGCGAGGTCGCTGTTCCGTATTGCTCCACCGAATCCCAGGCCCCTGCATCATCGAATTTTCCTTCAGCCTGCTGGCGGTGAATACCTGCTCCGCCGGGAGGTGTCGTGATGACCTCTTCTTCGGCAGGGCGCCGGTCCGATCGATTCTGCTCCGGGGTATGCTCTACACAATAAGCGGTATATGGGATGGCTTCTAGCCGTTCATAAGGAATATCCTGTCCACATTCAGCACAAGTGCCATACGTGCCTTTTTCCATACGCTCAAAAGCGTTCTCAATGTCATCCTGCTCCTGGGTCAAGCTTTCATCGATCGCCAGATCCCGGCTGCGTTCAAAGGTTTCGGTACCGATATCCCCGGGATGATTATCAGCGGAGCTCAGTTCTCCAGTAGACTCTCTCAACGATTCATCAGACAGCCTCTCGTCCTGATCTCCTTCCTGCGGGCGGAAATGCTGCTCCAGCCGCTCTTTTTCTTCCTGAAGGCGCGCTTTTAACGTTTCCTTTTGTTTTTCGCTCAAATGGCTCATATCTATAACCTTCCCTTCCATATTATAATAAGAGGTGATGCCGGACTTTCATGTAGTCTCCTTACCCCGAGGAAGGGCAGTGCAATCATTCAGCGAAGAAAAGGCGTGGATACTCCATGAACGAGATGAACGAGAAGCAGATGGTCTACATAGAAAGCAAGCATGATTTTGATATGTCCTGGATCAGGTACAATAATGCTCGGGTACAGTCAGCAAGCTGTTCCCGAAAGTGGAGGGATTATTGATGGATGAACACATGAAACGAAGATTAGACAAGCAAAGAAAGCTGTTCCGTCAGCTGGGAATTCAGATGGATGCCCTGTCCATACACGAGAAGGAATTCAATACGAAGCTGAGAGGCTATGACGCTCAAGAGGTGGATACCTTTCTGGACGACGTCATTAAGGATTACGAACGCTTTTATGCAACTATCTCGGATTTGATGGATAAATGGCAGGAGCAGCAAATGATTATTCGTGATCTGAAAGCCGGGCTGCGGCCAGAGCAGGAGAAGCCGGGCATTGACCCGGCAGTGATGGAGGAGGCGGTCAGCCGCCTGGAGGCAGATCTTGCACTCCTCAAGAAAGTGATTCGACCCGAACCGAAATACTATATTGACTAAATGAGCAGATCGATATTACAGGGGGAGGCCAGTCCTTTGCCGCCGAATCGCCGTGCGTTTAATATCAGAGTAAAAATTATTATCGGCTATCTGCTGGTTATCGCCTGTCTGGGCGCATTCCTGTGGGTCGTCTCCGGCCGTATGACCGTGCTGCATCAGGAGGCCGATTTTATCGGCCGCCATGACATTGAGGTGCACCGCCTCGCCCATGAAATCGAGAAAAGCTTGCTGGAGCTGGAGAATGGACAGCGCGGCTTCGTGATCACTGGAGATCCGGAATATCTGGAGCCTTATGAGGAAGCCTTGTCCACCTGGGAGTCGGATTATAACAAATTGATCCGGCTAATCGAGAACAATGACAACCAAATTAACGATCTTGCAGCGATCAAGAACAATATTGAGAAGTGGATTGAAACCGCAGGGCAGCCTGCCGTTCGGATCAAGCAGGCCGGACAGGATGAAGAAGCTCTGCAGTTCTTTATCAATGATCCCGGGAAGTCCACGATGGATGTGCTGCGAAATCAGTTTACCGTCTTTCGCACAGCTGAAAGAGAGCTGACGGCTTCAAGGGTGGATCAGATGAAGAGCCGCAACCTCGAGCTGCTGTGGACCATGTATGGCCTTTGGAGCGGGATCGCACTGGCTACCTTGGCCGGAGCTTTCATTATTTCCAGAACCATCGTGAAGCCGATCAACCAGGTGTCGGAGACGATCCGGGAGATCGCCAAGGGAGGCAATCTGTCCCGCAGAATTGTAGTTACGACCCGGGATGAGGTATACACGCTCGCCGAGGAAACCAATAAGCTGCTGGAAAGCGTAAGCCGTCAGGCCTGGATCAAGGATCAGGTGACCGCCATGACGACACTCCTTCAGAACGCCGACAAGCTGGACATGCTGACCCGGTTTTTTACGCACCGTGCAGCGAGAGTGCTTGGCGCGCCTTATGCCGCGCTTTTCCTGCAGCATGAGGATCAGCATCTCATGAAGGCGTCCGCGTTTGCCGATCCCGACGGCGAGCCCTGGAATAAAGTGAGAGACCGGTTCCAGCCGGGTGAGGGACTGGTTGGACAGTGCGCGGTGGAGAAGAGGATATTAACCTTTGAGGACGTACCGTCCAACTATGTCCGGATTGAATCCGGACTGGGGGATGCTGAGCCAAGCTGTTTGATCGTAGCGCCGATTATGACGGATGACAATGTGGAAGCCGTGCTGGAGCTTGCCTTGTTCAAGCCATTAGATGCCGCCTGCATGCAGCTTCTGGAGCAGCTGCTGCATGTGTTTGGACAAGCGCTGGGATCCATGAAGAGCAAGCTGGAGATTCAGAAGCTTTACCGGGAATCCCAGGCCCTGAACGAGGAGCTGCAGTTGAAATCGGAAGAGCTGCAGGCTCAAACCGAAGAGCTGCAGAGCCAAACCGAGGAGCTGCAGGTTCAGTCGGCCGAGACGCGTCAGCTGAACCATGAGCTGGAAGCGCAGAAGAACGCTGCCCTGTTTGCTGCCAGCGAAATTGAACGCTATGCGGAGCAGGTGGAGCAAGGGTCTAAATACAAATCGCAATTTTTGACAAACATGTCCCATGAGCTCCGCACTCCGTTGAATAGCATGATGATTCTGTCACAGATTCTGTCCGAGAACAAGAACGGCAATTTGTCGGAGGAGGAGCAGAACTATGCTTCGGTCATTCATAAATCAGGTACGGAGCTGCTGAATCTGATCAATGACATTCTGGACTTATCCAAGGTGGAGGCCGGCAAGCTGCAAATCGAGATGGATATGGTTAATGTAACGGAGCTGCCGGAAATGGTCGTGAACCAGTTCGGCAAGCAGGCAGAGGAGAAGAATTTGCAGCTGAGCGTGCATATTGAGCCTGATGTTCCGGATGCCTTTTGCTCGGATGGACTGCGGCTTCATCAAATTCTGCGGAATTTGCTGTCTAACGCCATTAAATTTACGGAGTCCGGCGGGGTTGTGTTATCTATCGCAATGCTGGAAGAAACGGCGGCAGAAGGGTCGAGGCCGCAGGGCAGGATGATCGCGTTCAAGGTTACGGATACCGGCATCGGAATTGCGGAGGAGAATCTGGCTCCGGTGTTCGAGGCGTTTCGTCAGGGAGATGAATCCACGGCCCGGAAATACGGCGGCACAGGGCTCGGGCTGACCATATCGCTTCAGCTGGCCCGAATGCTGGGTGGTCATCTCGAGGCGCAGAGCAAGATAGGCGAAGGCAGTACATTTACGCTGCTCCTCCCGGCAAGGCCGCCGGCTCTGCTGGATCAGCAGATGTTCTCGCAGCCGGAGGCTGCAACGAGCCTGGAGAGCGGCAGTCCGCCTTCAGATTCTGAAGGGTCGGGGGATGAAGACGGAGAAGAAGGCTTCTCCGATGAGCCTGTAAATTACAGGTTTGAGGGACAAACCGTACTGATTGTAGACGATGACATTCGTAATGTATACGGGCTCGCGAATGCGCTGGAAAAGGCCAATCTGAACGTGCTTACTGCTCAGCATGGGGATGAAGGTCTGGACATTTTAGCCTCCGGCGAGCAGGTGGACATTGTTCTGATGGATCGAATGATGCCGAAGCTGGACGGATTACAGGCCTTAACGCGCCTCCGTCAGGTGGAAGCCTATGAACAGCTCCCTGTTATTATGCTGTCAGCGCGGGCAAATGATGAGGATGAGGCGCAGTGCAGGGCTGCCGGCGCGGATGCATACATTATGAAGCCGATTCAGCTGAGCGAGATTTTTGCAGAGATGCATACTCTCATGAAGCGTGCGGATTCCGAGATGCCTGGATTGGCAGATGGGTGACCATGTGACGATCACCTTAATGAGTGGCGTTGGACTTTATGAATCTCTTTCAGCCGATGGATGCTGCATAAATGAGCAGTACAATCAGTCCGGCACCGGCAATAATCAGATGAATCCAGCCCAGTGAACGCACGGCGGCTTTATCTCCCTGACTCTTGGTCGAGAGCAAATGCCTGTCAAACATAAATAACAATAAAGCACTGATCACGAGAATACCGACAATGTACCAGGGGTAATGTGTCTGGCTCATAAGAGGCCCATCCTTTCTTTGCAATACAGGTTCTATGAGCCAGTGTTTGTCGTTTTCCTTGATTTTATGTAGTCCTTTATGTAGTCCTATGATATTCCGGAAATTCAGCGTCAGAAGGAGCGCTGGTTTCCGGTTTTTTTGCAGATTAGCCTTACTTGCCTAAAGACATAATAAGCTTCACAAGCCGTTACACTTTAGGCAGGAGGAATGAGCAGGATGAGCAACACAAAAGCAGCAGCAAAGCCCGGCGTCAAGGAAGACAAGCAAACCTTAAAGTGGTGGCAGCTTTCACTGCTTGGTGTTGCTTCTACGATTGGCACTGGATATTTCTTGGGCTCGAGCCTCGGCATCAAGCTTGGCGGACCATCCATCTTGATTGCTTTTCTGCTCGCGGCAGCCGGAACGTTTATTGTATTTGATGTGCTGGCCAGGATGACCGCAGAGGACCCGCAGGAGGGCTCCTTCCGATCCTATGCCAAAAAAGCATACGGCCGCTGGGCCGGCTTCTCTACAGGCTGGATGTACTGGTGCTCCGAGGTATTAATTATGGGAAGCCAGATGACGGCGCTGGCGCTGTTCACAAGCTTCTGGCTGCCGCAGGTGCCGATGTGGATGTTCGCGTCCGGCTATGCGGTGCTGGGACTGCTCGTCATCTGGATCGGAAACAAGGTCTTTGATCGATTGGAAAATGTGCTGGCGGTGCTCAAGGTCGCTGCGATCGTCATGTTTATTGTGATTGGTGTTATTGCGCTCCTGGGCTGGCTATCGGGCGGCATCAAGCCTAATGTCCCGTTGTCACCAGCCGAGCTGTTTCCGACCGGAGGTCTCGGGCTGTGGTCCTCGCTTATTTTTGCCTTTTACGCCTTTGGAGGGATTGAGGTTATGGGCGTAATGGCGATCCGGCTGAAGGATCCTAAGGAGGCACCTAAATCCGGGCGTGTTATGATTATCGTGCTGACGATCATCTATATCTTCTCTTTGGGGCTGGCCTTAACATTGCTGCCGTGGAACCAGTTCTCCACCACCAAGAGCCCGTTCATCGTCGCTCTAGGGTCTTACCAGCTGCCCTTTGTCCCCCACGTCTTTAATGCGGTGCTGATTGTGGCCGGCTTCTCAACGATGGTGGCTTCTCTGTATGCAGTTACGACGATGCTCGTCACGTTGTCGGAGGATCATGATGCCCCTGGGCTGTTCAGCAAAAAAATGTTTAAACAAAAAACGCCGCTCTATGCACTTAGTCTGACGGCTGGCGGACTCCTTCTGTCCATCGTGCTCTCTTTGCTGATGCCCGGCAAGATTTATGAGTACCTGACGACGGCTGCCGGATTAATGCTGCTGTACAACTGGTTTTTCATTCTGGTGTCGGCAGGCCGCAACTTGAAGCTGACCAAGTGGGGACAGGTCAAAAGATATACGGGCATGCTGCTCATACTGCTCGCTGTGAGCGGCTCTATTTTTCATCACACCAGCCGGCCGGGCTTCTGGATCAGCCTGGGCTTCATTCTGCTAATCCTGGCCGTTGTGCTTATCATGCAATCGGTATGGCGCAAGGCAGAGAAGCTCCAAGGGAAGGGGAAAGCAGCCTCGAAGCTGCGGGCCAAGCCGGTTCGATAGCCTTACCCAAACAGTGCTGCAGCTGCCCGCCAGCCGAAATACAGGCCAAAGCCGATTAGGGATAAACCTGAAAGCACTGAAATCCAGGTAATGGCCCGGTCACTTAGCATCTTGCGGAAGGAGCTGGCGATTGCGGCCATGACCACATCCCAGATCAATACGCCGAGGATGATGGCACCGCTGAAGAGCAGCAGGTCGCCGGTACCATGATCTGCAGCGGTCTTCACCATGACCGAGCCGTAGATGCCGAGCCAGAACAGAATGGTCATAGGATTAGACAGGGACATGATGAAGCCAGAGCGCACGGAGGCAAGCAGCGAATCGTCCTGATGATGGGCGCTGATGGATACCTTGCCGGCAGACAGAACACTTTCAATGCCGGTATACACCAGCACGAAGGCGCCGAAGGCCCATAAGAACGTCTGCACAAACGGCGTGCTTACAAAGTGAACGACACCCATATAGACCAGCACCATATACACAATATCCGCGAGAACGGCACCGACGCCGAGAAGCCAGGAATGCAGAAATCCTTTCTTCAGCCCTTTATCCAGCTGTGCGGCATTGATCGGACCAATCGGAGCGGACAAGGATAATCCAAGAAAAATATAGCTGAGCAACACACTCATGCGCTTCTCTCCTTCGCATTGACTAGAATAGGCTTGCCATTGACAGCCTGTACTCAATATATTCAGGATGCTGGCCCCTCATTCTATATTTGGAATGAAGAGAAATTCGTGCACGGTTTAGGAGGCTGATATTCATGATCTTTCGTATCGGGGTCGTGGCGGACACACATATGCCAAGAATGGCGAAGCAGCTGCCGAGCAGGCTGACAGAAGAGCTCTCCGCCTGCGACCTGATTATTCATGCTGGTGACTGGAGCCATCCTGACGTCTTTCAAGCATTATCCATGCTCGCTCCTGTGGAGGGCGTAATTGGCAACGCAGATCCCGAAGAGCTTAAGCAGCAGCTGGGGCTCACCAAAGTAATTGAAGTGCAAGGTGTCGTGATCGGAATCGTTCATGGTCACGGCTCCAAGGGAACGACCGAGCAGCGTGCGCTGCAGGCCTTTAAGAATATGGATAACATCCAGTGCATCATCTATGGTCACTCCCATATTCCGGTTTTACGGGAAGAAAGGGGGATCCTGTTGATGAATCCCGGTTCGCCGACAGACAAGCGAAGACAGCTACAGTATTCATGGGGGATCCTGGAGATTGAGGAGGGGGTGCTGTCCGGCAGGCTTGTTTTTCATGGGGACAAAAATTAACTCAGACTGCTGTTCATTTTACATAGCGCTAATGCTGTGGTAACAGCCCTCCTGTATCGTACTGGTTAGATGCAAGTCTAACCGTAGGGGGGAGTCAGGATGGCGGCTGAAGCCATAAAGGAACTGGAAGACTTTCTGGAGCTGGTCAGCAGGCATGAGCGAAAAATCCGGGACCTGCTGGAGCGTTCCTACTTAACCGAACAGGAAATCCGGTTTATTCTGGACCATACATTGGTCATTCCTGGGAATGGCGATGGTCTTTAAATGCATATGAAGTGTCTAGCGTGCCCGGGACCGGGCATGCTTTTTATTTGATTGAAAAGTGAGGGCACAGGCAGCAGCTTTTGAAGTGACTGTAAAACGGTTAATATAAAATGAATCAGGACAAGGCAGGGAGTGAGGACCATGGAACAAGCTTCTCCGAGCCATATTCATATTGGCTTGTCCGGCTGGGGAGATCATGATGATCTGTACGAGACGGGTACAAAGGCAGGAGAGAAGCTGGCTGTGTATGCCCGGCATTTCGACATCCTCGAGATGGATAATTCTTTCTATGCAATCCCTTCACGGGAGCGGATGCAGAAGTGGAGCGCACAAACGCCGGACACATTCGGATTTATCGTTAAGGCTTACCAGGGCATGACCGGTCATGAGCGCGGAAAACATGACTACGATGATTCCAGATCCATGTTCACAGCCTTTCAGAACTCCGTAAACGTGCTGAAGGAGGAAGGCAAGCTTCGAACGGTCCTGTTTCAGTATCCGCCGTGGTTTGAATGTGATAAGAAAAATGTGGATATTCTGAAAAAGACCCGAGAATGGATGCAGGACTATCCGGTAGCGCTCGAGTTTCGGCATCAGAGTTGGTTTGCGCCGGAATTTCGCGAGAAGACACTTAACTTTATGAGGTCTGAGGGCTGGATTCATAGCATTGCAGATGAGCCGCAAGCCGGAACAGGTTCTGTACCGCTCGTGCTTCAACCGACTCAGGAGCATGCGGTCATGGTCCGGCTTCACGGCAGAGATCCTTCCGGCTGGCATTCCAGCGGGCAGGATAACTGGAGGGAGACCCGGTATCTATACCGTTACAGTCAAGAAGAGCTGGAGGAATGGAAGGCGCACGTGGAGCAGCTTCTGGGCAGCACCAAGACCTGCTGGATTATTTTTAATAACAATTCCGGCGGAGACGCTGCTGCCAATGCCAAGCAGCTTCAGAAGCTGCTTCGGTTGCCTACAGGTCCTGCAAAGCTGGAGCAAATGCAATGGAATGTGTAAAGAGTCGTTATGGATTCATCTGTTTCCGAGATCAATATTATATAAAAGCGCTATTTTCGGACGGGATGCTATTTAGAGTATAATGTGAATGTAAAATGTTTAGGAAATTCCGTCCATAACCATCAAAATAATCTGACGGAGGGAGTCAGCAATGAAGACCCTTGACCGAACAGCAGAGGGACCCTGGGAGAAGTACCACGGTCCGAATTTAGGGTACATCCAAGAGCAGTATGAGAAATTTTTGGAGGATGCGGAGTCTGTAGATCCTGCTTACCGCGAGCTATTCGCGAACTGGGGACCGCCGCCATCCTTTGCAAATGGTGAAAAGAAAGCGGATTCGCAGGCAACGGCAGCCGGCTTTAACCGTGAAATGCTGAAGAAAAGTGTAAATGCCGGGAAATTGGTGTGGAATATCAGAACGTATGGTCATCTGGCCGCAGACATTGATCCTATCGGGATCTCAGCCGAAGCGGATACTCGTCTTCTGCAGCCTGAAACCTATGGACTCAGTCAGCAGGACCTGACAGCACTGCCTGCCGAGGTGGTGTGGGACGAAGCTCCAGAGGATGTTAAGAACGGCTGGGAAGCGATTCAGAGACTTCATCAAATATATACAGGCACCATCGCTTATGAATTCAGTCATGTGCATGAGGAAGAAGAGCGGAACTGGCTCAACAGCCATGCTGAATCCGTAGTGCATCAGATTGTCCTGAGCAAGGAAGAACGTCATCACCTGCTCAAGCGTCTGTTTGAAGCAGAGCAGTTCGAGGATTTCCTTCATCGTAATTTCGTAGGCGCCAAGCGCTTCTCTGTAGAGGGCAATGATGCTTTGGTTCCAATGCTGGATGAGATCGTTCGGGAAATGGCCCATGAGCATGTCGATTCTGTATTGATCGGTATGGCTCACCGGGGACGCCTGAACGTGCTTGCTCATGTCCTGAAGAAGGAATACAGCAAGATTTTCTCGGAGTTCATGCATGCTCCTACGAACAAGCATTTAGTGCCTTCTGAAGGCACAATGGGCATTAATTATGGCTGGACGGGCGACGTGAAGTACCATTTGGGAGCAGACCGCTTCGTGAAGGAAGGGGAAGCGCATGAAATGCGTGTTACCCTCGCGAACAACCCGAGTCACCTGGAATATGTGAATCCGGTCGTTGAGGGCTTCACCCGCGCTGCACAAGAAGACCGCACACAGCCTGGATATCCGAAGCAGGATGAGAACAAGGCCGTTACGATTATTCTTCACGGGGATTCTGCGTTCCCAGGCGAAGGCGTCGTTGCGGAAACATTGAACTTTAACAAGCTGCCGGGCTTCCGTAACGGGGGAACCATTCACGTCATCGTGAACAACCGGATCGGCTTTACGACAGAAGGCCGGGATTCCCGTTCGACTTACTATGCGAGTGATCTGGCTAAAGGCTACGAGATTCCGATTATCCATGTCAATGCGGATGATCCGGAGGCTTGTATTTCTGCTGCCCGTCTCGCAAGCGAATACCGCAACCGATTCAAGAAGGACATTCTGATCGACCTCGTGGGCTATAGAAAATACGGCCACAACGAGACCGATGATCCGGAAACCACGCAGCCTCTCATCTATCAGAAGGTGAAGAATCATGCCAGCGTCTCCAATCTTTATGTAGATACACTGATCCAGCAGCAGATGATTACTGCGGAGGAAGCCGATCAGCTGAAGGCTAAGGTTCAGAGCAGCCTGAAAGAGGCGTACGATATCGTGAAGAACAGCGAGTCTTCTGATCACGTGCTGCTGAACATCAAGCCGAGCGGAGACAAGAAGAAGCCGAAGGCGAAGACGGGCGTGGCTCTGGAGCAGCTGCGGGAGATCAACCGGGAGCTGCTGAACTGGCCGGAGGGTTTCACGGTCTATCCGAAGCTCAAGCGTATTTTGGAGCGCCGCAGCACGGCGCTGAATGAAGGCGAGAAGGTAGATTGGGGACATGCGGAAACCCTAGCTTTTGCTTCTATTATTGCCGATGGCAATCCGATCCGGATTACCGGTCAGGACGCTGAACGGGCAACCTTTGCACACCGTAACCTGGTGCTTCACGATTCCGTGAACGGCTCAACATTCTGTCCGCTGCACCGCCTGCCGCAGGCGAAAGCATCGTTCGCTATTCATAACAGTCCACTCTCTGAGGAATCTGTACTGGGATTTGAATATGGCTACAACGTATATTCACCTGAAACGCTCGTCATCTGGGAAGCTCAGTATGGTGATTTCACAAACTGTGCCCAGGTTATTATTGACCAATTCATTACTTCCGGCAGCTCCAAATGGAGACAGAAGTCAAGCCTCGTTATGCTGCTGCCTCATGGCTATGAAGGTCAGGGTCCAGAGCATTCCAGTGCAAGACTGGAGCGTTTCCTGCAGCTGAGCGGTGAAGATAACTGGATGGTCGCTAATCTGACTACGGCAGCACAGTATTTCCATCTGCTGCGCCGTCAAGCCAGTCTGCTGAACACAGAGGATGCGAAGCCGCTCGTATTGATGGCTCCGAAGAGCTTGATTCGGAACCCGCGTGCAACCTCTGCCATCACAGACTTTAGCGAAGGCTCCTTCCAGGAAGTCATTCCGCAGCCGGGCCTCGGACAAACACCGAAGAAGGTAGAGCGTCTGATCCTGTGCTCGGGTAAGGTAGCGATTGATCTGGAAGAAGCACTTGATAAGCAAGAGGGAGAAGATTTCTCCTGGCTACACATTGTGCGTGTAGAACAGCTGTATCCGTTCCCGAAGGAAGAGATTGCAGCCATGCTGAAGCCGTTGACGAGCCTGAAGGAAGTACTGTGGGTTCAAGAGGAGCCGCAGAACATGGGAGGCTGGAGCTATATGGAGCCGCGCATCCGTGAAGTTGCCGGCAAAGAAGTAGAAGTACGCTATAATGGACGTCCGGAGCGCTCAAGTCCTGCCAGTGGATACCAAGATGTGCATGCTTATGAGCAACAAAGCATCACGTCCTTTGCTCTGAATCGTAAAACTATCAATCATCAGATCTCATTGGGGAGGTAACGGCTGTGAGCGAAATTACTGTACCGGCTATGGGCGAATCAATCACTGAAGGAACAATTTTTAAATGGCATGTTAAAGAAGGGGATCAGGTTCAGGTAGGCGACGTGCTGCTGGAGCTGGAGACGGATAAGGTAAACCTTGAAATCAGCGCAGAAGACCAGGGCGTCATCGAGCAAATCCTCCGCCAGGAGGGTGACAATGTGACAATCGGCGAGGTCATTGGCCGCATTTCAGCGCAAAGCAATGACGCTGCGGCGCCGTCCAAGCCTGCCGAAACCCAGGCTGCGCCTGAGGGTGCAGTGACGAAGGAAGCGGTAGAGAAGCCGGTTCAGCCGGCTGCTGCTGCTGCTGAGCCTGCAGACAATAGCGGTTTGACCGCTTCTCCTTCAGCCCGCAAGCTTGCGAGAGAGCGCGGCATTGATCTGAACCAGGTTCAGGGACGCGATCCGAACGGCCGGATTTACCATGAGGATGTCAAGAACCACAATGAGTCCAGCAGCAAGCCGTCTGCATCTGCACCTAAACAGGAAAGCAGCCCGGCTGCAGCTGCTGGAGCAGCTTCAGAGTTTGGCGGCAAGCCGGTCGAGCGCAAGCGGATGTCCCGCCGCCGTCAGACGATTGCGAATCGTCTGGTGCAGGCACAGCAGACCGCAGCAATGCTGACAACCTTTAACGAAGTGGATATGACTGCAATCATGGACGTCCGCAAGCGCCGGAAGGATGCTTTCAAGGATAAGCATGACGTGAACCTGGGCTTTATGTCCTTCTTCACAAAAGCAGTGGTTGGCGCCTTGAAGCGTTACCCTCTGCTGAATGCTGAAATTGATGGGGATGACATCGTAGAGAAGAAGTTCTATGATATCGGCATTGCCGTATCTGCCAAGGAAGGCCTTGTAGTTCCGGTTGTTCGCGACGCGGATCGTATGGGCTTCGCTGCCATCGAGAAGGAAATTGTGAATCTCGCGAATAAAGCGCGCAGCAACACCCTGTCCTTGTCCGAGCTTCAGGGAGGCACCTTTACTATCACGAATGGCGGCGTGTTCGGCTCTCTGCTGTCCACTCCAATCTTGAATGCTCCACAGGTCGGTATTCTGGGCATGCATAAAATCCAGCTTCGTCCGGTAGCCATTGATGCCGAGCGTTCCGAGAACCGCCCAATGATGTATATCGCTCTTTCCTACGATCACCGGATCGTAGATGGAGCAGAAGCGGTAGGCTTCCTCGTAACGGTGAAAGAGCTACTGGAGGATCCGGAATCTCTGCTTCTGGAAGGCTAAGATTTAACTCATAAATATTCAATTTTTAAATACAGCCTAAATAAAGACCGTCCATGGCTATCCACTCCCTTTCTGTAACAAATCAGGAGAGTGGATAGCGGGACGGTCTTCTCTTTAAGATTACATAGCTCACGCCCCGAGAAATGTTCTCAGGGCGTGACAGGAACTTTATTCGTTGGTTGGGGAACTGGAGGTGTTCTCTTCGCTGCGCGGATTCCAGTTTTCTGCCTGCGGCTCGATGTCACTTCCGTTCTTCACTTTGTTGCGCTGCTCCTGGGAGTCGGTTTCCGTGCTTTGTTCATTTCTGACTTCTTCTCCAGATGGCTGATTCATGGAAAATTCCTCCTTCAAGGGTTATGATAACGTATGTCCGTACAGTCAGGTCAGTTTGATCCGATTCGATCCGAACCTAAAGTGTCCAGCCTGTATAGATGTACATACCCTGTCTGATCTCGCGGCAAACAGCAGTTGCATTGATTTTGAACAACGATGAAGTGTAACATAACATGAGAACAAGGAACGCGGTGAAGCCATAGCTTACGCGAAAGCTGAAAGGAGAACTTAACGATGATGAGAAATACAAGCAATGAAGGCAAGGTATTGGTGTTTACAGGTGCTTATGCTGAAAGCCATGAGACGGGAATATGCGTGTATGCGTTTCATCCTGAAAGCGGGGATTTAGAGCTGTTGGATCAGCAAGCAGGCATCAAGAATCCTACCTTTTTAAATGTAGATCCGAAGCGAAGACTGCTGTATGCCATTGGTGAGACGGAGCAGGATGGACAGAAGCGCGGCGAAGTGGTGACCTTTGCTATTGATGTCGACGCAGGAACATTGAAGCTGCTATCGCGCAGCAATTTCAGCGGCAGCTCCACCTGCCACATCCAACGAGACGAGAAGGGACAATACCTGCTGCTTTCCAGCTATCATGGAGGCTTCGTCGATCTGGTATCTCTGGATGAGAACGGAATTCCATCACAGCTATTGGAGGAGTATAGTCACACCGCTTTTCAAGCGACAGAGAATGACAAGCCTAAAGCTCACTCTGTCTTCTTTAGCCCGGACGAGCAGTACATTATGGCTCAGGATTTAGGGCTAGACAAAATCATGGTATCTCAGATTGATGCAGAGGCCGGTAAGCTGAGCAATCGTCATGTGGTTGATCTGAAGCAGGGAGCCGGTCCGCGTCATTTGGCATTTCATCCTGACGGGCAATATGCATACGTCATTAATGAGCTGAATTCTACAATCACAACGTTCAGCTACAAGGCAGCAACAGGTGAGCTGACAGAACAGCAGACCGTTTCTACATTGCCTGCAGGGTTTGAAGGAGAGAATGGGTGTGCAGAAATTGCGGTGTCGAAGGATGGTCGCACCCTGTACGGCTCAAACCGCGGACATGACAGCCTGGCCGTTTATAGAATACACCCGGAAAACGGCAAGCTGGAGCTTCTTCAGCATATTTCTACGGAGGGTGGCCACCCGCGCCATTTCTGTATGCTGCCAGGTGAGAGCTTCTTGACCGTGGCGAATCGGGACGGCAATAACCTGGTTATGTACCAGGTGAATCAGGAAGATGGCACGCTTACCTATACTGGAAAGACTGTTGCTCAATCCAAGCCTGTATGTGTGAAGCCTGCGGTCTTTGAATGATCAGGACCATGAGAGTGATAGAGATTCTGAAATTGAAATGGTTTATGACCTAAATTATTAATTTTGATGGTCATTATTACAATTATTGTAAGATGACAGATTCAGAGAGCAAGCCCTTAGGGTATGTAATAACATGCTGTTGAAATGTTATGACTATCCAAGGAGGGTGTTGTACTCATGTCGTCAGAGAAACGTTTGGAAGGTAAGGTTGCCGTCATCACCGGCGCTGGCTCAGGAATCGGACGTGCAGCTGCCCTTCTCATGGCCAAGCATGGGGCTAAGGTATTGTTAATCGACATTAATTCAGATTCCGTAAAAGAGGTCAGAGAGAAGATCGTCTCTGAGGGTGGTGAAGCTCTGAGCGGAAATTGTGATATTTCGAAGCCGGAGTCCCTGGTGGAATGCTATAAGCAGGCCATTGAACAGTGGGGCGGCATTGATATTGTGTTCGCCAATGCAGGGATTAACGGAACCAAGAGCCCGATCGAATCATTGGAGCTGGATGAATGGGATCAGACCATTAACACGAACCTGCGGGGCACCTTTGCCACCGTTAAATATGCGATTCCTCATCTGAAAGATCAAGGCGGCAGCATCATTATTACGAGCTCCATCAACGGAAACCGGACCTTCACGAGCTTTGGCATGTCTGCCTATAGTACGACGAAGGCCGGGCAGGTTGCTTTTATGAAGATGGCTGCGCTGGAGCTGGCTCAATTCAAGATTCGGGTTAACGCGATCTGTCCGGGTGCGATCTCCACCAACATTGACGAATCGATGGAAGAGAAGCCCGAGGTTGAAGAGGTTCGAATTCCGATTGAGTATCATCAGCCGTTGGCGGAAGGTCCTGGTCAGCCGGAGCAGGTTGCGAAGCTGGTTCTGTTCCTGGCCTCCGATGACGCCTCCCATATTACCGGTACAGAAGTCTACATTGACGGAGCAGAATCGCTGCTTCACTAATGCTCTCTACACAAGCCTCCTCTTGCAGGAGGCTTTACCATTTCTAGATTTGACATTAAAAATCCACCTACCTATAATGGGGGTGGTGATGTTATGGGAATTGTCATTGTAGAAATCTGTGATAGTAATCTGATGAGTGCTCTGGAGCTGGAACGGCTGGAAGAGCTGTACCCCGAAATCGCCGTCATGCGTGCAGACTGTATGAATCTGTGTGGACTATGCAAGCTCCGTCCTTATGCATTGGTCAATGGCAAAAGAGTCATTGGTGCAACCACGGAGGAATGTGTAGAGAACATCAAGCGTGCGATTGAGGGAGAGCTAGCCCTCTATCTGGAGCCATAAAAGAACAGGGATGTCGACCCGATCCGGGCTGACATCCCTGTTTTGAATGTATGTCCAGTGAATGAACCAGATTAGCCTGCGGCTACGGTTTCCTCACAGGATGTACTGCAGAAACCATGATGCTGCTCTTCGCAGGCCTCACAGCAAATGTGCTGCAGATGGCAGGCATCGTTGGCACAGTTGATAAAGGTATCAGCAGGCTTGCCGCAGTGATGGCACTTGCCGACCACAACATCCTCATCCGTGTTATTAATGCGTACCGAAATTCGCTCGTCAAATACATAGCATTTACCGTCAAACAGCTTGCCCTGGACCTCGGGGTCTTTGCCGTACGTTACAATGCCACCCTCCAGCTGAGCAACATCCTGGAAGCCCTCCTTCATCATGAAGCCCGTCAGCTTCTCGCAGCGGATGCCGCCGGTGCAATACGTAAGAATCGTCTTGTCTTTGAATTGCCCCATATTCTCGCGGATCCATTCCGGGAATTCACGGAAAGAGTCTACATCAGGCCGGATTGCGTTACGGAAATGACCCAGGTCATATTCGTAATCAGTGCGGCCATCGAGTACGATAACATCCTCGCGCTGCAAAGTCTCGTAGAACTCCTTCGGGGACAGACGTTTACCGCTAATCACGTTAGGATCCAGCTCTTCATCGACACGGAAGGTAACGAGCTCTTCCCGGTGACGAACGAAAATTTTGCGGAAGGCGTGCTCCTCGGCAGGATCAACCTTGAATACCATATCGGCAAACAGCGGATTTGCCTTCATATGGCGCATATAAGCTTCGGTCTGCTCTACAGTTCCGGAGATTGTTCCGTTAATGCCTTCGGATGCGATCAGAATCCGGCCCTTGACGCCCAGCTCCTTGCAGTACTGAAGATGCTCATCCTTAAAGGACTCCGGATCCGGAATAGTTACAAACTTATAATACAGCAAAATCTGATACGGAGGCTGATGGCTTTGAGATTGTTCGTTATTCATCTATATCACCTGTTCTATGGTAGATTTCCTTCTTCTTGGCTTCGGTCTGACAGGCATGAAACATGCTCATAAAATTGTAGTGAAAATCCTGGTCTTAGTCAACTTTAATGTATAGAAACTTTGGGAGGGGCTGCCTTTGAATCCCGCGGCTCAGCTTAGAAGCCGAAGTTACCCCCGTTTGAAAATCACATTGACGGAATCGGCGTTAAACCTTTAAAATGACTTAATAAACCGTTGTTCAAAACTTTTTTACGCGCCAATGCTTTGATTGATAAAAGCGTCTCAGCGGTGTCGCTTTTTGTCTTTCATGAAACAGGATTATGTAGAAGAGAGAGGGGTTCATTCACAATGAAAAAGAACAAGTTATGGTTATCTTTAAGCTTATCGGCTCTGCTGCTGACTGCAGCAGGCTGCGGTGACAAGCCGGATGCAAGCAGCGGGTCCACTGGTGAAGGCTCAAATGAGCAATCTTACAGCATCGCTATTTCCCAGTATGTAGAGCATCCGTCACTGGATGCAACAAGAGAAGGAATTCTGGCGGCGCTGAAAGACAATGGCATCACCGAAGACGATAACCTGAAGGTCGATATGAACAATGCGCAGGCGGACCCGACGAATAATCTGTCCATTGGTCAGAAGCTGAAGAATACGGACGCTGATCTTGTGCTTGCGATCGCTACACCATCTGCAATTGTCGTAAAGGAGAATGTTACCGACAAGCCGGTCCTGTTCGCAGCAGTTACTGATCCCGTGGATGCGAAGCTGGTTTCCGATCTGAAGCAGCCGGGCGGCAATGTTTCGGGCGCATCGGACACGAACCCGGAAGCAACAAAGCAGCTGATGACCTTTATCCATGATCATTTTCCAGAAATCAAAACGGTCGGCTTGATCATTAATGAGGGCGAGGCTAACGCGGTAGTCATGTCCAAGACTGCGGAGGAAGCCCTTTCGGAACTCGGCATGACCCTGATCAAGGCCCCGGTAACGAACACCTCGGAGGTGAAGCAGGCAGCCGAGTCGCTCGTAGGGAAGGCAGACGCCTTCTTCATTACACTGGATAACAATGTCGTCAGCGGTGTGGATACGATCATCCAAACTGCGAAGGAGAATCAGATTCCGTTCTTTTCAAGTGACCGCGACACTGTTGAGAAGGGCGCCATTGCTACAGTAGGCTTCAAATACTTTGACCACGGCTACCAAGTGGGATTAATGGCCGTTGAGGTGCTGAAAAATGGCAAGCAGCCGGCAGAGATGGAGGTTACCTTCCCGGATAAGCTGGACTTGATCCTGAACGTCAAGGCAGCAGCGGACTACGGAATTACGATTACGGATGACATGAAGCAGGAAGTGAAGGATCCGGAGAATAACATTATTGAGTAAATAGTGAGGCGCGGGAGCTGAAACTGCCCGCGCCTTCCTTAATCCTGAAGGAGGTTTCCACATTTGTTTGACTTCATCTTTGATTTTATAAGCAACCTGGATGGTCCGATTGAATTGGGATTGCTGTATGCGCTTATGGCACTTGGCGTGTATATTACGTTCCGCATTCTTGACTTTCCGGACCTGACGGTAGACGGGAGCTTCACGACAGGCGCGGCCATCGCGGCGGTGATGATTACTCACGGTGTGAATCCCTGGATTTCGACACTCGCGGCATTCGGCGGTGGTATGCTCGCCGGTGTCTGCACAGGGCTGCTTCATACGAAGGGTAAGATTAACGGACTGCTGTCCGGTATTATTATGATGATTGCCCTGTACTCCATTAATATGCGTATTCTGGGCAAGCCGCTGATTTCTTTAAGCGGCAGTGACGACATCTTTTCCACATGGGATCCGCTTTGGCTGATGCTGATCATTGTCGTCGCGGGCAAGCTTTTGCTGGATGTTTTTTTTCGGACGGATCTGGGTCTTGCGCTTCGCGCGACCGGGGACAATGCCCGGATGATCCGCAGCTTCGGCGTTAACACTGACATGACCAAGATTCTGGGCCTAAGCCTCTCCAATGGTCTGGTGGCGCTGTCGGGCGCGGTGGTTGCGCAGCAGTCAAGCTTTGCTGATATTTCGTCCGGCATTGGCATGATCGTGATCGGACTCGCCTCCGTCATTATCGGTGAAGCCATCCTGGGGACGGGATCGATCTTTCGCACTACGCTGGCGGTTGTGGTCGGCTCTGTGATTTACCGAATTGTGGTCGCTCTGGCCTATGAAATTGATTGGCTGGAATCGTCCGATCTGAAGCTGATCACCGCTTTGATCGTTATTATCGCGCTGGTAGTTCCAACCGTTCGCCGATCAATGAGGCAGCGCTCAATGGCGCGCAGGCGATCAGAAGAAATTCTGTCGGGTTCCGGCAATGGAGGTGCTTGATTGTGCTGAAGATGAATCATGTATCCAAGCTGTTTAATCCCGGCACTGTTGATGAAAAGGTGGCTCTGATGGACATCCGCCTGGACATGAAGCCCGGCGATTTTGTAACGGTCATTGGCAGTAATGGGGCGGGTAAATCAACGCTCATGAATATCATCTCGGGCGTGATGAAGCCGGATGCCGGTGAAGTAACCATTGACGGACATTCAATCTCCCATCTTCCCGAGCACCGCCGAAGCCGCTGGATCGGCCGAGTGTTTCAGGATCCGATGGCGGGAACGGCGCCCAATATGACCATTGAGGAGAATCTGGCGATGGCCTACCGCCGCGGAGCCTCCCGCGGCTTCAGCGTAGGCGTTACCTCTTCCCGGCGAGCCATGTTCAAGCAGGAGCTGGAACGGCTTGGTATCGGGCTGGAGCATCGCTTGCGGGCCCGTGTCGGACTCTTGTCCGGCGGCGAGCGTCAGGCGCTCAGCCTGCTGATGGCTACCTTTACAAGACCTCAGATTCTGCTGCTGGATGAGCATACAGCGGCGCTGGATCCTGCGAGAGCCGAGCTGATCACGAAGCTGACGAATGAAATTGTGCGAGATATGAACCTCACAACATTAATGGTGACGCACAATATGGAGCAGGCCATTCGTCTCGGAAACCGTCTGATCATGATGAACAAAGGAGAAATCATTTTGGATGTGGATGAAGAACGGAAGAAGGGATTAACGGTAGAGCAGCTCCTCGGCGAATTCGAGAATATTAGCGGCCACCAGCTCGCTGATGACCGCATCATGCTGGGAACCCATTAAGCACGCTCTAATCGTGGCCGGACTGGATCGTTTGGTCGGCACCTGGAAAGTCCCGAGGATCGTTTTCGTGCAGCTCCCGGTTCTCATAATCAAAACGGTTCGGCGGCCGCTGCTCCTCACGCCAAGGCGTGCTTTTACCCATGGAAGGCTCAAGAGAAGAGCCATAAGGACCATCCGGAAACTCTTCAGCCACCGTATCATTGCGCTGGGATTCCACAGTAGAAAGATCGACATCGTAATGGGAGGATGTGTCTGGAATCTTTTTCATCATGTACCTCCTGTATTAAGCAGAGTTGTAGAAAGTATAGCCGGTATCCGGCATATTATTCAGAGGCTCTGCAGCAATCTGCTATGAGCTGTTGAAACCGCTCCTTGTCTTTGAGGGTCCCACACGACACTGCCCTCATATTGACAGGGGCGGTTTTTGGCGCTTTACCGACGATCTATGGTGTCCGGAGTAAAACATCTTCTTTTGGTTTAATGTATTAGGTAAAAAGTAGCGAAGGAGATGGAGATCACGGATGAAGGACTGCATCATTGTTGGTGGCGGAATCGCAGGCCTCCAGGCTGCAATTCAGTTAGGGAGATATGTGGATTATGACGTTTTGGTCATTGATCAGGGACAGGGCCGTTCGACGCTCTGTAAGAAATATAACAATATATTGGGCTGGACTGAGGGGATTTCCGGTGAAGAGCTGCGCCGGCGGGGACGTCAGCAGGCGAAATCCTTCGGGGTATCGTTCGCGGAGGACTCTATAGAATCCGCTCAATCTACGTCAGACGGCTTTATCTTGACGGGAGCGCAGAGTTCACGGTATGAAGCTAGAACGCTGCTGCTAGCGACCGGCTTGAGTGACCGTATTCCGGAAATCGAGGGCCTGTATCCAACGCTGGGAGAGAGTGTCTATGTGTGTCCAGACTGTGATGGCTATGAGATTCAGGACCGGAGGTCGGTTGTGCTGGGCTCCGGCTCATCCGGGGCGGGCATGACACTCTTGCTGCGGGAGCGGACGAAGGACCTGATCTATATCAATCACGAGCAGACTCCGGTAGATCAGGAGCTGCTCTCGTCCATGGAAGCTTATGGAATACAATATATGGAGCAGCCTGCTGCGCAGATCCTGCAGGAGCAGGGGAGGCTGAAGGGGGTTCAGCTCCAATCTGGAGAAATGATAGAGGCCGAGCGCGGCTTTGTCTCTTTTGGCGGCAATCAGGTGCATTCCGGACTTGCGAAGCAGCTCGGGGCAGAGCTGGCGCATAACCGCCATGTCATCACAGACCCCCGCACCAAAATGACGACAGCTGAGCATGTATGGGCTGCCGGGGATCTTGCCGTACATTCCGAGCTGGCTACAGCTGCAATGGGAGACGGGGTTATTTCTGCCATATGGATTCACAAAGCGCTGAAGAAGCTCAAAGCATCCTCGTAAAAGGTACGTTTTCAAGAAAGAAGCCTTTAAAACTATTAAATCCGATAAATAACATCGGAAAAGTAAAAAATAGATTGCCATTTTCTTGGATGTGTATTATGATGTTCTAAATTGTAGCCCGCTATAATTGAACTCTACAACTTTATATGAGAGAAACAGGTGCGAAAGAGAGTACGCTTTCGCTTAAAAGGGAAGACCGGTGTAAATCCGGCGCGGTCCCGCCACTGTAACGGAGAAGCAGCCTGGCTATTAAAGTCACTGATCGGCATCCTTGTCGATTGGGAAGACGGCCAGATTGCGATGATCCCGAGAGCCAGGAGACCTGCCTGTTTCGAAAACACTGCAATACCTACGGGAGATAGGGAGGTGTAAGAAGCACGCAGCTTTCATTTCAGGCGGGCATCTTTACCTATGTCTTTAGGTGAGGATGCCCTTTTCTTGTTTTCTTTTTACACAAAGCAGTTACATTGGGTTGAAATTTGGGGAGGGGAAACTATGACAAACGTACAAAGTGCAAGCTTGGGGTATCCAAGAATCGGAGAGAACCGAGAGTGGAAGAAAGCATTGGAGGCATTCTGGGCCGGAAAGCTGGAGGAGCAGGAGTTTCTGCAAACGATGAAGTCTATTCGCCTGAAGCATCTGAAACTGCAGCAGGAGAAAGGGATTGACTGGATTCCGGTTAATGATTTCTCCATGTACGATCATGTGCTGGATTTGTCGTTTATGTTCGGACTCATTCCACAGCGCTTTGACAGCCTGGGCGAGAAGCCGTCCCTGAAGCATTACTTCGCGATGGCTCGGGGCAGCGATAATGCCACAGCCTGTGAAATGACGAAGTGGTTTAATACCAATTATCACTATATTGTGCCGGAGCTCGGAGAGAAGCAGCCCGTGCTGGTTCACAACCGTCCGCTGGAGGCGTATCTGGAAGCGAAGCAGGAGCTTGGCATTGAAGGCAGACCGGTGCTTGTCGGGCCTTATACTTTTGTCCAGCTGTCCAAGGGGTATCAGCCGGAGCAGCGTCAGCAGGTTCTGGATGGGATTCTTCCACTGTATGCTCAAGTGCTCGCAGAGCTGCAGGCTGCCGGCGTGCAATGGGTTCAGCTGGATGAGCCGTCCCTGGTGACGACGCTGCCGGAAGAGGATCTGGCCAGCTTGAACCGAATTTATAGCGAGCTGCGCTCGGCTGCTCCACAGCTGAAGCTGATGCTGCAAACGTATTTTGATGCGGTGGAGTATTATCCTGCGGTGACTCAGCTTCCGGTTGACGGCATCGGCCTGGATTTTGTTCATGGCAAAGCAGACAATATCCGCGCGCTGGAGCAGCATGGCTTTCCGCAAGACAAGGTGCTGGGAGCGGGGATCATTGACGGACGGGGTATCTGGAGAGCGGATCTTAATAGCGAGCTGAAACTTCTGGAGACCATTGCCAAGCAGGTGGCTCTGGACCGTGTCTTGATTCAGCCGTCGAGCAGCCTGCTCCACGTGCCAGTGAGCACTAAAGGGGAAAGCAAGCTGGAGCCTGTTCTTCTGGACGCCCTTGCGTTCGCAGAGGAGAAGCTGGACGAAATTAGGATTCTAAAGCAGGCGTTGCAGCAAGGAAGAGAAGCCCTGCAGCAAGAGATTGATATCGCTGAAGCGGCCGTGAAGACCTTGAATCAATCACTGCATCGCCAGAAGACCCATGTGCAGCAGCTTGTCGCGAACCGGCATGAGGAGCCGTCCAGCCGTACTTCGCCGTTTGAGATTCGTTTTGACAAGCAGCAGGAGAAATGGCAGCTCCCCTTGCTTCCGACGACGACCATTGGCAGCTTCCCGCAAACAACGGAGGTTCGTAAAGCGCGTCAAAGCTGGAGAAAGGGAGAATGGTCTCAAGAGCGGTACCAGACGTTCATTCAGGAGGAGATTGCCAAGTGGATCAAGATCCAGGAGGACATCGGGCTCGATGTGCTGGTGCACGGCGAATTTGAGCGTACAGATATGGTTGAGTTTTTCGGAGAGAAGCTGGGCGGGTTCGCCTTTACCTCCGGCGGCTGGGTGCAATCCTATGGCTCGCGCTGCGTGAAGCCTCCGGTCATCTATGGCGATGTGGAATTTCTGAAGCCGATGACGACGGAAGAAACCGTGTATGCTCAATCTCTGACCACGAAGCCCGTCAAAGGCATGCTTACCGGTCCGCTGACCATTCTGAACTGGTCCTTTGTGCGCAACGATATTCCCCGTGAGGAGACGGCATTCCAGATTGCATTTGCACTGCGTCAAGAGGTTGAAGCCTTGGAGCAGGCAGGGATTGAAATGATTCAGGTTGATGAGCCGGCGCTCCGAGAAGGTCTTCCTTTGAAAAAGAGCCGTCACCAGCACTATCTGGAGGAGGCTGTTCTGGCCTTCAAGCTGTCCACCTCCACCGTGAGTGATACGACCCAAATTCATACTCATATGTGCTACTGCGAATTTCACGATATTATTGATTCCATCCGGGCTCTGGATGCGGATGTCATCTCGATTGAAACCTCACGTTCCCATGGCGAGCTGATCTCTCATTTTGAAGAGCATACGTATGATCTCGGGATCGGACTTGGCATGTATGATATTCACAGCCCGCGGGTGCCATCCGTGGAAGAAATGGTATCCATGATGGACCGGGCGTTGTCTGTTCTGGACCATAAGCTGTTCTGGATTAATCCGGACTGCGGACTGAAGACGAGAGGACTTGCGGAGACCGTGGCGTCGTTGGAAAATATGGTGAAGGCCGCACAAATCTACCGTAAAAAAAGCGCAGCCGTCCTGAGCTAGTCCAGCTTAAAGCGGTGCAGCTGATCCTCTTGTCCGGCCTGCCGAAGAATCTCTCTCTGCCTGGGTCCGATCAGATCAAAATGCGGATAGGGCATTCTTCGGTGGATATACGCCGGATCCAGGTCATGTGCGAGGCACCACTCTGCAAGCCGGTTCAGGTCACTGCAGCCGACCTTTGTCACCGTAGTGAACTGCGGAAACCTGGGATCATACCAGTAATGGGTCAGGAAGGATATGACTCCGGCTGCGGTCTGCTGCTGCCAAGCTCTTAATTCTTGTCTCGTAATGCCGAAGGCCATATGTGTATCATCCTTTGCAAGCTGTATATTTCCCCATTATACCAGCATATATATAGAACCGTACAAGTTGCTGGACCTGCTGACGAACCGAGACTAGATAAAAGGTCCATGGCAGATAAGGGGGGAACGTCAATGCTGCTGCAAAAGCTGGTGCTGCACGTCAGCCCGGAAAATCACAATGATTTTGAAAGCGCGGTTCGCTCCATGTTTGAGCATATTGCCGGGATGCGTGGCTACATGGGTCATGAGCTGTACAAATGTGTGGAGAACGAGCATGAATATATGATTATGCTTCGTTTGGGATCTATTCAGAATTATGCTGACGGCCTCCATCGCTCTCAGGAGCTGGGTGATTGGCTGAAGGCCCTGCAGCCTTTTTTCAAAGTGAATCCTGCACAGTCCTGCTACATTGATATTCGTGTCGAAAGCAGAGCTCAGCTGGAGCAATCCTTGCTTCAGGAAGCTCCGCCTCCATCGACATAGCCCTTGCTGCACATCATCAGGCTTGTCCTGCGGCTCCTCTTCACAGAGGAGCTTTTTTTCGTGAGAAAAAGGATTGCAGTAACCCCATGGCGAATGAGGGGAGAACGACTTCACCAGAAGGGGTGCATCATCATTCATCATATGGATATACAATCACTGGCGGAATCCATCCGCTCAAACGTTTCCAGCGTCATCGTGGGCAAGGATGACCTGATTGATAAGCTGTTCATCGCTCTGGTTACGTCCGGTCACGTTCTGCTGCAGGATGTGCCGGGCACCGGCAAAACAATGCTGGCTAAAGCTTTGGCAAAATCGGTGGAATGTGAGTTTAAAAGAGTCCAGTTTACACCGGATCTGCTGCCCTCGGACGTAAGCGGCATTTCGTACTTTAATCCCAAGTCCTCGGAGTTTGTGTTCCGTCCGGGACCGTTATTTACGAATATTTTACTGGGTGATGAAATCAACCGTGCATCACCCAGAACACAATCAAGCCTGCTGGAATGCATGGAGGAGCGGCAGATTACGATTGATGGTATTACACATACGCTGGAGGAGCCCTTTATGGTCATTGCCACCCAGAATCCACTGGAGCAGCAAGGCACCTTCCCATTGCCTGAGGCGCAGCTGGATCGTTTTCTGTTTCAGCTTTCGATGGGATATCCTGAGACGGACGAGAGCATCCAGATCCTAAGGCGCTTTATAGAAGGGAAGCCGCTTCAGGAGCTGCAAGCCGTCGTTACGGTGAAGCAGCTGATCGATGCCAGGGAAACGGCACAGGGTGTGCATGTCAGCGATCCGATGCTGGAGTATATCACGCAGCTGGCCGAACGAACGAGAGGGGATGAGGCGGTTGTGATCGGCATTAGCCCACGGGGCTGTCAAGCCCTGCTAAAAGCAGCTCAGGTGCAGGCGATTCTAGGAGGCCGGGGCTACGTTATTCCGGATGATGTGAAGGCACTCGCTATTCCGGTATGGGCACATCGTCTCGTACTAAAAGGGACATATCTGAGCCGATCCAGCTCCTCGGCATCAGAAGTGATTTCCCGCATTCTGCAGGAGGTCCCGGTGCCTACAGAAGATCCGGAAGCCCTATAGGAGCAGAGCTATGGGAGCTTACTGGGTTCTGTTCATTGCCGCTTTGCTTCTGCTGCTGCAGGCTTATTTATTTCGCAGATTTGCGTTATCCCGGCTTCAGTATTCCCGTGTTTTTCAGGTGACCACCTGCTATGCAGGGGATGCTGTGGAGCTGATCGAAAGAATCGAAAACAAGAAAGCGCTGCCTGTTCCCTGGCTGCGAGTAGAATCACAATTCAGGAGCGGATTGTATTTCAAGGGACAGCCCAATCTGGATGTCAGTGAAGGGGAGTATCATCAGAATCACAAAAGCTTTTTCAGCCTGATGCCCTGGACTCGAATCATTAGACGACATCAGGTGATAGCCCGGCAGCGCGGAGTCTATGTACTGGGCACCGTATCCATGACGGCTGGAGATTTGATCGGTATGGCCAAGGTGGTCAGAAGTCATCAGATGAACGGCGTGCTGTATGTCTACCCCATACCACTGGATATTTCGCAGATGGAGTTGCCGGTGAAGACGTGGATGGGAGACATGCTGGTCAAGCGATGGCTGCTTCCGGACCCGTTTCAAACCTCCGGTATTCGGGAATACCGGGAAGGCGATGACGTCAAGGATATTCACTGGAAAGCCAGTGCCCGCAGCGGAGAGCTTCAAGTGTACCGTAAAGAAGCTACGGCTGACAGCAGGATCATGATCTATCTCAATGTGGAGGACCATGAGCATATGTGGAGCCGAGCTACCCATACCGAAGCGCTGGAATACGGGGTTTCTCTGGCTGCAGGCATTGCCGTCCATCTGCTGTCACAGGGTATGGTTGTGGGCTTTGGCAGTAATGGAACGACGGACCGTGACTCCAAGCTAACGACCTTGATTCCCGCTGGCGGCGGTCCTGCACAGTGCGAGGATATTCTGGCAGTGCTTGCTGCCCTGGACTTTCGCCGTGCCGGATCATTCCATGATTATCTGGAAATGGAGCTGCCACAGTCCGGATGCGGGCATGATATTGTGCTGCTGACCTCGTATAAGAATGAAAAGCTGGAACGTCTAATGGATCAATACCGTCAGGATGGATATACCATACAGCTTCTTACACTGGACAATCACAGCATCACGAAGCAGGAGGTGCAGCGATGAGAATTCGTGCCGGACGAGCTCTGCTTCGCGTACTGACTCAAGGAGCAGTGGAATGTCTGTTGTTCTTTCCGCTGCTCTGTATACCGGGTATGCTTGGGAAGCAACAGATCTCCTTTACGTTTCTGTTTGCTCTCTTGCTGGTTATTGGATATGGCGCGGGCTGGGGTATTCATCAAGGGATCAAGCAGAATCACCGCTGGAAGAGGGCTGCAGGCGCCTTGCTCTGGACGCTCAGCGTCTCCAGTCTGACCTTCGGAATTACGGGGGTGTCGATGGCCGCAGCTCCTTTCATATATATTTCGTTTTATCGGGGAGGACGCATGGGGTCTGAGAAATGGTCCGTGATGTTTCCAGGCAGCTATTTTTTGAGTGGCTTGATCTTGTACGGATTGAAAAGCCTCTGGATCCAGTTCTCCCCGCCATTTCAACAATATCAAGCCCTGCTGACCTGGATGGGCGCAGTGGCATTAACGATTACATTGCTGTGGTCTAACCGAAGCTATGTGGAGGAAAATACACTATCAGATCAGGAGCAACCGGTCTTGGAGAAAAAAGTGCTGCTGCACAACCAGATCTGGGTCTGGCTGCTTCTGGTGATCATTGCAGCCGTTGTGCTGCTGCCTCAGCTTAGAAGCCTCGCGGAAGGGGCATGGCACAGCCTCTTATCCTGGCTAGCTTCTTGGCTGAAGCAGCCGGAGCAGGTCCCTCCAGCAGAACCGCGTCCTCTGCCTGAAGGACCTCCGCCAATGCTGCCCGGCGAAGAGGAAGCTTCACAGACTCCGGCCTGGATGCGTTGGGCAGAGCGTTTTTTTATGAACGCTGTATTGGCCATAGCCGGGATCGGGGCACTTTATATCCTGTATAAGCTGATGCGGAATATGAATGGCTGGCTGTCCCGGCTGTCAAGATGGCTGCAGCAGTTGCAGCAGCGTTCCCGAGAGCACGGTCTTGCTGAAGGGTTTGAGGATACGGTGGAGGTAATTAAGCCAGAGCGCAAGGTGACAAGGCACCGCCGGCGTTCCAGGCCAGAGCGGAGGAAGGCGGCCGGCGCATGGGCGAAGGACCACAGAATGGCAGTGCGGCAGCTGTACCAGCAATTTTTGCTGAAAAGTATGTCTAGGGGTTACCGGTTCAAGCGCTATATGACGCCTCGGGAGACCCTGGAGGATCTACGAAACTTTGAGTCTGCCAAAGTGAATGCCCCGGAGGAGCTGACTGCTCTGTACGAGAAGGCGAGATATGGAAATGAACCTATAAATCAGGAGCATATTCAGCATTTGAAGCGATTACTGAAGAAGACGAAGAAGCAGGAGTGAGCAACAACTATGTCCGTTCAAAAAGAGTACCATGAGTACATCCATTACGGCGATCTCTCCGTTACGGGAGGGATTTCCGTCTTTTCCCAAGCATTTGACGAAGCCTACAATTATGACGGAGATGACTTGGGATGCCGTTATACCTCGGAAGTAAGTCACTTCCGTCTGTGGGCACCCACGGCCAGTGAAGCCGTGCTGCTAATCTATGATGACTGGGATGCACAGACAACTGTTCGGCATACAATGATTCGCAAGGAACAAGGTACCTGGACAGCAGAGGTTCCCAAGGATTTAAACGGGAAATATTATACGTATCTCGTCCATATTGGAGATCAATGGAACGAAGCGGCTGATCCATACGCCAAAGCGCTCGGCGTAAACGGTGACCGGGCGGCGATTCTGGATTTATCCTCGACAAACCCCGCAGGCTGGAACTCAGAAAAGCCGCCGCTGGAACATCCCTTAGACAGTATAATCTATGAGGTTCATGTCCGCGATTTCAGCATTGATGCTCAGAGCGGGATAACGCATAAAGGGAAGTTCCTGGGGTTGATTGAGCAGGGGACAAAGGGGCCGGAAGGTATCTCCACGGGACTTGATTATATTCGGGCGCTGGGGGTCACGCATGTGGAACTGCTTCCGGTGTATGATTTTGCGACGGAGAGTGTGGATGAGACACGGTTGAATGAGCCTCAATACAATTGGGGCTATGATCCAAAGAACTATAACGCTCCGGAAGGCTCCTACGCGACGGACCCATACAACCCAGCAGTGAGGATCACAGAGATGAAGCAAATGGTTCAGGGTCTACACGATGCCGGCCTGCGCGTCGTTATGGATGTCGTGTATAACCATGTGTATGATGGGTATCTTGTGAACTTCACGAAGCTCGTACCAGGCTACTACCTAAGGTATAAGCCTGATGGCTCGTTATCCAACGGGTCGGGCTGTGGCAATGACTGTGCTACAGAGCGCCCGATGATGCGTAAATTCATTGTGCAGTCGATTCTGCATTGGGTGAAGGAGTATCACATTGACGGGTTCCGCTTTGATCTCATGGGACTGATGGATATTGACACCATGAATGAAATCCGCCAGGCGCTGGACAGGATCGACCCTTCGATTCTCACGATCGGTGAGGGCTGGGTGATGGACACCGAGTTGCCAGAAAAGCGCCGTGCAAATCAGCAGCACGCGGACAGACTTCCTAGGATCGGACAGTTTAATGATGACTTCCGGGATTCCGTTAAGGGAGATATTTTTATTCATGAGAAACAGGGCTTTATTAACGGCTCTGCTTCATTTCAGGATCATGTTAAGAGCGGAATTGTTGGAGGGATACATTATGATGCGAGTATCACATCGTTCGCCCAGGAGCCTGAGCAGAATGTAAACTACGCAGAATGCCATGATAACCATACCTTGTGGGATAAAATTCAATTGTCAGCATCGCAGGAAAGCGAGGATGTTCAGCGGGCGATGCACCGGCTTGCCTCATCCATGATTCTGACCAGTCAGGGCATCCCCTTCCTTCATGCCGGACAGGAATTTTACCGCACGAAGCACGGGGTCGAGAACAGCTACAAGTCCAGTGATCAAGTCAACCGGATGGACTGGGGACGGGCCGCGGCTTATCAAGCGGACATTAAGCAGCTAAACCGGCTCATTGCGCTTCGGAAGGAGCATGCAGGGTTTAGGCTGAGAACAGCGTCTGAAATCCGGAAGAGACTTCTCTTCCTGGAGGCTCCTTATCAAAGTGTCGCCTATCGTATTCTCCCTCCGGATAGGGGGACCAACGAACAAGAACTGCTTGTGCTTCACTATGCGGGTCAGCAGCAAGTGTCTTTTCAACTGCCAGAGCCGGAGGGGGGAGACTGGGAGGTGCTGTTTGGAGAAGAGCATATCGTTAGTTGCAGTTCGGATACACTTCAGATCGAAGGCATATGTACGTTAATCCTGGCACGAGGATAGTCGAAGAAGACCAAGAATCCAGTCTTCCAATAGGATGTAGGATAAAGATCTTTCATCGGAAGATGGATTTTTGTTTTTTTTTTAGAAAAGACTAATCTTTTATTCGACAAAATCCGATATAAGAATTACATATTTTTCATCAAAGTGTAGACGTAAGGTGGAAAATATTATAATATGAACACTTGTAACGTGAATTTTATAGTAAAGGCGGTGCTAAACTACTTCAAAAGTGTCATTTTATTAATCTAATTATGACAATATCGTAACTGTCTCGTCCTGTCGTAATGTTTATCTTAACCCTACATCGGAGGCGACATTTTGAAAATAAAATATTTAGTATCCAGTGCTCTCGTCGTAACGCTCACCATGACGGCTACCCTTACCGGAGCATTGGGGAAAGCCCAAGCGCAGTCCGGGACTCAGAGCTACAGCGCATCAGCCGGTTACAGCAGTACAGCGGGCCAAGATCTATGGAGATATCAGAAGCTGTCCGGCACCGTGTTCTCAGACCTGGGCTATAATTCAGCGACTCGTCGCTGGGATCATAGCGGCTCTTATCCATGGGTATCGTCCAATGCGGGGCATCCTGGCAAGGATTTTGATTCTGTTCGAACATGGGTAGCGCCGGCAGACGGCAAGATTTCGATCAGCGGCACGGTGGCCAAGGGGGATTCGCTGGGAGATGGTATCCGAGCCATCATACAGAAGGACTCGGTAAAGCTATGGAGTGCTCATGTGACGTCTAAGGCGGAGGTAACCCCTAGCGGAGTATCGGAGGTTCCGGTGAAGCAGGGGGCGAAGATTCATTTTATTATCAACAGGGTGAATTCGATCAACAATGACCATACCTTATGGAATCCCCGCGTTGACTTTACTCCGGCACAGTCGCCAGCAGCAGGCATATCTGATTCAAGCGGAGCTGCGGCTGAGACCCCACCTGTTAATCATCTGAATGTTGAGGGATTTGGCGCAGTTGCCAATGACAACAAAGATGATTATGCAGCTTTTGTAGCTGCATTGGATCAAGCGAAGAAAGAGGGCAAAAGCGTGTATGTTCCGGCCGGAAGCTTTCAGTTAAGCCGGATTCTCACACTGGATGGTGTTAGCTTGAAGGGCGCAGGGCCTCAGGTGACTACGTTGATATCAACGAATCCCGAGAACGGGTCCATTGATATGAAAGGCGTCGGGGTTCAGCTAAGAGATCTCAAGCATACGTACAGCACCGTCGTTCCTCGCGGTAATGGTGCCAATGAGAAGAACAGCATTACAGTTCGCGGTGCATCTCAATTTCTAATTGACAATGTTTATGTATACAAAGCAAGCACTGCCGGCATTCTTGTGCAGGGGCAGGCGAAGCAGGGTGTCATCTCGAACAACAGAGTAGAAGCAACAAATGCGGATGGCATTCATGTCACCGATGGTAGCAGCTATATTACAGTTTCGGGGAATACCGTGAAAGGTGTAGGAGATGATACGATCGCTGTCGTCAGCTATCTGCAGGATGGAGCAGCGGTTCATCATGTGACCATCAAGGACAATGATACAGGATATGGCTCGAAGGCGCGTGGAATTGCGGTTGTAGGTGGATTCCATGTAGATATTCAAGGCAATAGTGTCAAGGATACGGATATGGCAGGCATCTATATTGCCGTGGAGGGCAGCTACAATACGGCTAACGTAAATTATATCAATATTAATAATAACGTGGTGGACCATACAGGAATCAGTGCACCGCAGAAGCATCCCAATGCGTTGGTATATGCTTCCCAAGGCAGCATCGACAACGTTACCTTCAGTAACAATATGTTCCGGAATGCCGCCCATCGGGGCCTTGGCGTATGGGGCGACGGAAACATCAAGAACATTTACTTTACCAACAATACGCTCATCAACAGCGTAGGTGCCAATACAACATTCAGCAATGGAATCATCCATTTGATGCAAAATATCGGGTTTTAAACCAGGCTGCCAAGGCCGATGTAAAGCTTCTCTTGAAAAATAAAACAGAAAATGTCGGGATCAGGTAGCGCTGATGCCGGCATTTTTTATTTTTCAAGAAAACGTTGTAACGTTATTAACCGAGAGTACCCATTGTGAAACAGAAAATGACGATAATTGTCGAATTGATTAAAATTCGTTTACAGTGCTCCAGAGTCAGGTAAAAGTATAGGGACTAAAGTCATCATCGACAAAGGAGGCGCTGCATGCGTATTAGTAAACCCCAAAGAAGACTCTGGCTCACGAGCCTGGGGGTCGTTGTGCTGATCTCGGTGATTCTGGTGAGTGTCAGGATATTGGGCAGCCAGACCCTGTCCATTGAGGACTGTGGTGCGGTCGCGGATGACGGCCAGGATGATGTCGAGGCGATTCAGGCATGTATTGATCAGGCTCAAGACCAAAGAAAGCCGCTGCTCGTCCCCGAAGGACAGTATGAAATGAGCAGGAGCATCACGTTAACCGGAATGATCATGAAGGGAGAAGGAACCGGGTCGATCCTGGTTTCCACAAATCCTGCTCAAGGCTCAATCATCCTGAGGGGCGAGGGCGTCGAGCTGCGTGATCTGACACACCGCTACGCATCGATCGTGGCGCGGGGAGATGGTGCGAATGAGAAGAACAGTATTACGGTGACGCAAGCGGAGAAGTTCGGGATCCATCAGGTTACGGTACATAAAGCGAGTACAGCCGGAATTTTGGTGACAGGAGGGTCCCGGAATGGTCAAGTTATGAACAATATGATCCAGGATACCGGGGCGGACGGAATTCACATTACAGGCGAGAGCAGCAACATTACCGTGGAAGGCAACAAGGTCTCCGGAACGGGTGATGATGCCATTGCCGTCGTTAGCTACAAAGAGGACAGGGAGGCCGTAAGCGACATTCAGATCCGCAATAACAATGTCGGTTACGGCTCCAATGCCCGGGGAATTTCTGTTGTCGGCGGGAAGCAGGTGGTCATTGATTCCAACACAGTACAGGATACAAGTATGGCTGGAATCTATCTCGCTTCGGAGAAAAACTGGAACACAGCAGATACGCTTGATATTACAGTGACTCACAATGAAATTCACCACACGGGCACTCGAGCAGGAAGTGGACACCCCAATCTGTTGATTTATGCTTCACATGGGAAGGTGGACCGGATCAGGGTAGAGGACAATATCTTGAGAGATGCGGAGCATGACGGCATCGGAATCTGGGGCGAGGGGGAGATCGGAGAGATTCAATTCAGCCGTAATCAGGTGGAGGGCTCCCGACTTTCTCCAACAAAATTCATGAAAGGAACGGTATCCAGCGATCATAACCTGGGGTTTTAAAAAAAAATTGCGTGCTGATGACCGTCCTCTGCTGAAAAAGAGGGGGGTCTTTTTATTTGTATTTGCTTGTCTGCTTGCTTATAAAAAACCTTCTATATATATCGTGCTCAATAAATAGCCATATTGTTAATTTAAAGCGCTTACATAAATTTTCCATATCCTTTACTACATTCCCTTAATAGTTCTTAAGTTGTTAAATATTTGAATGTTTCAGGGACTTAAGAGGGGGTTAAACCTAAAACTATCGCAGGATATAAGAGGTAAAAAGTCCTTACAAATCCTAGAAATATAGGATTAGAGGTATACGCTCCGGCATCCTCATGTACGGCCGCTCCCGGTCGTAGATGTGACCATACATAGATGCATTTTGAGAACAGCAACACCAAATTCAGATGACGGAGGGAAAGCGATGGAGTTAAAGGAGTATTTCAGGGTGATCACCCGGAAATGGTGGATTCCTGTGATTACCGTATTCTGCTGTCTGGCGCTGGTGTATGTGTACACCACGTTTTATGACAAGCCTGTGTATGAGGCTTCAGCAGATCTGATTGTGAACCAGCCTGCAGGTGCCGATGCAGGGGAGTCGCTGGTAAATCCGAATTCGATCAACACCAACCTGATGCTGATCAATACGTACAGGCAGATCATGACCTCAGAAGCGATTACGAAATACGTATCACAGCAGCATCCGGAGCTGGGATTAAGTCCTCAGGAGCTCAGCAGCAAGGTCACCATCAATACGATGAAGGATACCCAGGTCATTAATCTTTCGGCCAGGGATGCATCGTACGAACGTGCGGCTGTCATCGTCAACGCGGTATCGCAGGTGTTCATTGAGCGAGTGTCCACCATCATGAACGTGGATAATGTCAGCATTTTAAACGAAGCGAATCTTAACGCTTCTCCAGACCCGGTAAATAACCGGGCGGTCATTCTTTATCTGTTCGCAGCGATGCTGGGACTTGCGCTTGGTTACGGCATTCTATTCCTGATCAGCTATCTGGACGACTCCATTTCTTCCGAGCAGGAAATCGAGCAGGTGCTGGGATTGACCGTGCTGGCTAAGACAAGGAAAGCCAAAAAGCGCGATTGGGTGCAGCAGAACAAGCAGGATGCCAAGCCGGCAGCCTCCCCAGCCGCCGCCAAAACCATGAACAAAGCGAACGCAAGGCATCTATAACCAGAGCGGAGGGAATGGAGCGTTGGAAGACAGAAGAAGCATTCTGATCTATAGAGATCATCTCTTGCCCCCTTCAGAAACGTTCATTCGGGCACAGGCTGAAGGTCTTGTAACCTATCGTCCCTACTACATGGGCTCCCGGCTGGTCCAAGGGATTGAGATTGAGGAGGAGGCGCGTTTTGTTGTCAATCGCGGCGGCGCTCTCGGGCGGTTCAAAGAAATCGGCTTCAAGCTGACTGGCTTGAATTGGGGGCTTGCCAGAGAGCTAAGGAAGCTGCAGCCGCAGCTCATTCATGCCCATTTCGGAACGGATGCCGCACTTGCACTGCCGCTGGCCGACCAATTGAGGGTTCCGCTGATTTCAACCTTCCACGGGTATGATGCCACAACGAGGGACGAATACGCCAAGAAATCATACTATACCCATCGAAATTATCTGAAAAAAAGATCCCGCCTTCAGCAGGAAGGAGCCCTGTTTATCGCCGTTTCTGACTTTATCAGGCGCAAGCTGATGGATCAGGGGTATCCTGCCCACAAAATTGTGAGGCATTACACCGGCATTGATCCTGCCCGTTTCTGTCCCGATCCGGCTATCCAGAGAAAGCCCATTGTTCTCTTCGTAGGGAGACTGGTAGAGGTAAAGGGCTGTGCCTACCTGCTTCAGGCGATGAAGACCGTGCAGGAGCAGCTGCCGCATGTGCAGCTGGTAGTGATCGGGGATGGCCCGCTGCGCTCAGAGCTGGAGCAGACTGCGAAGCAATCGCTTAGAGATTATCAATTTCTCGGCTTGCAAAGCCCGGCTGAAATCAAGCGCTGGATGAATCAAGCGCAGGTGTTCTGTGCCCCGAGTGTGTCTGTAGAGAGCGGTGCAGAAGAGGGGCTGGGTACCGTCTTTCTGGAAGCAAGCGCAATGGGGCTGCCTGTAGCCAGCTTTGCAACAGGAGGCATTCCTGAAGCGGTGAAGCATGGTGAAACAGGACTGCTGGCGCCAGAGAAAGATATCAAAGCGCTGAGTGAGAACATTCTTTCGATGCTGACCAATGAACTGCAGCGCAAGCGGTTCAGTGAGCAGGGACGTCAATGGGTCAGCGAGCAATTTGATTTATTGCGGCAGAACCGAAAGCTGGAGGAAATTTATCAGTCTGTGTTTCTGTAATTGTCCGCTCTGTCATGCTATGAAACGATCAAATATGGGAGGCGAACATCTATGGCCACAACTGCCGTGGAGCAGGGCCTGATTACAAGCGTGAATCCGAATTCTTCGCTGTCTGAGGCTTACAAAATGCTCCGAACCAACATTCGATACTCTTCTGCGGAGAAAGCGTATAAGGTGCTGCTGATCACCTCCGCTGTAAGCGGAGAAGGGAAAACGACAACGGCGGCCAATCTGGCCGTGACCTATGCCCAGGAAGGACATAAGGTGCTGCTGCTGGAGGGAGATCTGAGGCAGCCTTCGCTGCAGCAGTTCTTTCGGAAGCCACTGGGTCGTCAAGGGCTGACCGATCTGCTGACCGGGCACCACCCCCTGAGCGAATGTATCTCGGAATCCGAGATTCCTGATCTGGATGTGCTTCCCTCAGGAACTGCTACGCCCAAGCCCTCTGAGCTCTTGGGATCGGAACGATTGAAGAGAATCCTCAGTGAGCTGTCGCAGACCTATGACCTGATCATCATGGACTCTCCGCCGTCGATTGCCTATGCCGATGCCCAGATTCTCGCAACCTTATCGGATGGGGTCGTCCTTGTCATTGGAGACGGGATGGCTTCCAAAGCCCAGGTGAAACGGGTCAAGCACAGCATGGAGCATGTGCATGCAGAAATTATCGGAGCTGTATTCAACCAAACCTGACATTTCAAGACACAAGATCGGAGGCTATGACGCAATGAACATGATCAACAATGAAGCCAAGTCGATGGAGTACACCCGCACAGCGTCTTCTAAGCTGGCCTGGGATAAAGGCATTCTGTTTCACTTCACCAAACGAAGCATGGATCTGATCCTCGCGCTTGTAGGCTTGATTGTGCTTCTGCCTGTATTCATCCTGCTGGCCATTATTATCAAGGCGAAGGAGCCTTCCGGCCCTGTTTTTTTCAAGCAGCCCCGTGTCAGTAAGGATTTCAAGCTGTTTCATATTTACAAATTTCGTTCCATGGTGACCGATGCAGAAGTCAAATTAAAGCAAAACCCGGCGCTGTATGAGAAGTATCTTGCCAACAATTACAAGCTCGAGCCTGAAGAAGATCCGCGGATCACTAAGCTGGGCCGGTTCTTGCGAAAGAGCAGTCTGGACGAGCTGCCGCAGCTGATCAATGTGATCAAAGGCGAGATGAGTCTTGTCGGACCGCGCCCGGTCGTCGCGAACGAGCTGGTTGAATACAAGGAGAAGAAAGCGGATCTTCTCTCCGTCAAGCCCGGGATTACCGGTTACTGGCAGGTGAGCGGACGCAGCAGTGTCGGTTATCCGGAGCGGGTTCATCTGGAGCTGTATTACGTCTATAACAAGTCAATTCTGCTGGACATCAAGATATTATTTGCAACCGTATGGAATGTGCTGCTGAAAAAGGGAGCTTACTGAGGTGCAGATAAGACAAGGGAAAGGAGACACAGCATGAAGGTTGCAATTGTACATGATTGGCTGACCACTTATGCAGGCTCGGAAAAGGTGCTGGAGCAGATGCTGGAGCTTTTCCCGGAAGCAGATCTCTTCAGTACCGTTGATTTCCTGAGCGGCTCAGAGCGGCAGTTTCTGCGGGGCAAGGAAGTGCATACCTCTTTTATTCAAAAGCTGCCGCTTGCCAAAAAGAAATATCGGCAATATCTTCCGCTTATGCCCATGGCTGTTGAGCAGTTTGACTTATCTCCGTACGACCTGATTCTATCGAGCTCTCACGCGGTGTCGAAGGGGGTCATAACCGGGCCGAATCAGCTTCATATCTCTTACGTGCATTCACCAATCCGCTATGCCTGGGACCTGCAGCACCAATACCTGAAGGAATCCGGACTTCAAAAGGGCCTGAAGGGAATGGCTGCCAAATGGATGCTTAGCAAAATAAGAATGTGGGATTACCGCACCTCCAATGGAGTGGATTATTTCATCGCGAACTCCGGATTCATCTCCAGCCGGATCTGGAAGGTCTATCGCCGTGAATCCCAGGTGATCTATCCGCCGGCTAACGTCTCGGCCTTCGCTTATCAGGAAGAGAAGGACGATTTCTATCTGACCGCCTCGCGAATGGTTCCATATAAGAAGATGGATCTCATCGTGGAAGCATTCTCGAAGATGCCGGATAAACAGCTGGTCGTGATCGGAGACGGACCGGAGATGGAAAAGGTTCGGCAGCGGGCTGGCAGTAACGTTCAGATCTTGGGCTACCAGGAGGATGCGGTGCTCATTGAGCGGATGCAGCGGGCGAAGGCGTTTGTGTTCGCTGCCGAAGAGGATTTCGGTATTACGGTCGTGGAGGCCCAGGCTTGCGGAACCCCAGTCATTGCTTATGGAAAAGGCGGCTCTCTGGAAACGATCCAGGGGCTGGATTCGCCGAATCCAACCGGCGTGTTCTTCGAGGAGCAAAGTGTTGGCTCTATCATTGCAGGCGTACAGCGGTTTGAAGCAGAAGGCCGCAGAATCTCACCGGAGCAATGCCGGAGAAACGCAATGTCCTTCACTCCGGATGCCTTCAAGCGGAATTTGAAGGATTTCATTGACGCCAAGCTGGCTGTAAAGAGTGCGTCCCGCTTGCGGAGCACAGACCTTGAAATACCTCAAGTACTATAAAGAAAAGGAGAAGATCAGATGAACTTGACGTTTATTGGAACGGGTTATGTAGGGCTGGTATCCGGCGTGTGCTTCTCCGAGATTGGCAATCAGGTGACCTGTGTGGACAGTAATCAGGACAAAATAAAGCAGCTGAACCGGGGGCATGTCCCGATCTATGAGCCGGGACTGAAGGAGTTAATCCAGAAGAATCAATCCCGGGGCCGACTGAAATTTACAAGCCGGCTGTCAGAGGCGGTGCAGGAGGCAGACATCATATTTATCTGCGTAGGAACCCCGCCCCTTGCAAGCGGTGAGGCTGACCTGACCTATATCAAGCAGGCGGCTCAGGACATTGCACTGGAGATGAATGGCTACAAAATCATTGTCACCAAGAGCACCGTTCCTGTCGGCACGAATGATTTGATCTCATCCATCATGCAGCAGCTGTCCCAGCACCCCTTCGATGTCGTATCTACACCGGAATTTCTGCGGGAAGGGACGGCCGTGCAGGACACTCTTCATCCTGATCGGGTCATTATCGGGACGGAGGACGAGCGCGTCGCCGCGAAGATGGCAGAGCTGCACCGGCCCTTGAGCAGCAATATTATGATCACGGATATCCGCAGTGCAGAGATGATCAAGTATGCGTCCAATGCTTTTTTGGCCACGAAAATCTCATTCATTAATGAAATTGCGAACATCTGTGAAAAGGTGGGGGCCGATGTGACCGAGGTCGCGGCGGGCATGGGGCAGGACCGGCGGATTGGCTCTTCCTTCCTGCAAGCCGGCATCGGCTATGGCGGCTCTTGCTTCCCTAAGGACACAGATGCATTGATTCAAATTGCCGGAAACGTAGACTATGAGTTCAAGCTGTTGAAATCAGTCGTTGAGGTCAATAAGGACCAGCGCTTCAATGTCATTGCGAAGCTCAAGCATTGCCTTGGCGATTTGAAGGACAAGCAGATCGGAATCTGGGGGCTGGCTTTTAAGCCGAATACGGACGATGTGCGAGAGACGCCAGCCATGGAGATTATGGAGGAGCTGCTGCAGGAAGGCGCCATCGTGAAAGCCTATGATCCCATCGCGGCAGACAATTTCCGCAAAAGCTTCCGTCATGAGGATCTAGTAAAATGGAGCCCTGATGCGAAGGCGGCTGCTGCCGAATGTGATGCCCTGTGTCTCCTGACCGATTGGGCGGAGTTCCAGGATCAGGATCTGAAGGAGCTGCAGCAGCTCATGAAGCAGCCCATCCTGATTGACGGCCGGAATGTCTATTCCCGCGAGCAGGTCAGCCAGACAGACTTTCAATACTATTCGATCGGCCGGCCAGACATCGGAGGATTATATCCTTACAAGGAAGAGAGCATGATGCTCAGCTAATCTAGCCGCTGTGCACCAAGGGAGCGATGTCATGAAAGCAAGAAGCTTATCCATCTGGTGGATGAACCCGACGTACTTGTTCCTGCTGCTGATAAGCATCGTCGTGGCAGGAGCCTACCTGATTCCAGGGGACAGCTATATTACCTTTTATCGGGTAGACAAATATATCCATGATGGCAACCTAGAGTTCCTGATTCTGCCGGCAGTCTGCTTTATCGCGGGAAGCGTAATTGCTTCCCTGACTGCTGGAGCAAGAAGGCCTGCGCGGGAGCAAGTGTTCTCGAGCATGCTCAAGCATCAGGAAGGATACATAAAGGCCTGGATCAAGCTGCTATTCGCCTTGACCCTGTTCGGATACGCAGCCTGGTTCCTGATTATGCTGCAGAACGGCTTCACGCTGTCCCTTTTTCTCAATGTAGTGAAGGGCGAGCCGGGCGCAATTTATGATATTACCGAGAACTTCAAGAGCATCACCGGCGTGACCTCTTTTACGAATTTCGGAATTCCGTTTGTCATCCTGGCCGTGTATTACCAGGTCTCGAACGGCAAGAGAAATTTTAACGGGATGCTGGCCATTGTCGTGCTGCTGACGCTGGTCCGGGCCATCTTCTTCTCCGAGCGTCTCGCGCTCATGGAGGTTCTGCTTCCGGCGATTATCATTATGCTGGCGGTAAAGCAGAAACAAGGCAAAAAGCTGCGGCTGGTGCATTACTATCCCTTGATCGGTCTGGCTGCACTGATCGGATTTTTTGGAATTAGCGAGTATTTCAGATCCTGGCTCAGCTTCTATGTGAATGTGTATCCCTCCTTCTGGGAGTTCATTGTCACTCGCTTCTTCGGCTATTACGTAACGGCGCTGAACACAGGGACACTGTATCTGGAGCAGCTTGGATTCCAATCCGTTCCCTTTCCGTATTTTACGCTGGAGTGGATCTGGAAATTTCCCGGAATAAGCGGAGATGCCTACTTCTCTGCATTCGGCATTAATCCTGAGGCGGGAATCAATACCACGCTGGAGAGCTGGGGCAACCCCGAATTTAACAATCCGTCCGGCTTGATGCTTCCTTATCAGGATTACAGTCTGGGCGAGGCGCTGCTGTTCTGGGGTCTGATCGGCTATGTCAGCGGCATGCTGTATGCAGGATTTAAACATGGAGGGACCCTGGGCATGGTCCTGTATCCGATCTGGATGGTCGGAATCCTGGAAATTCCACGATATTTGTATTTCAGCAGCGGCCGGTTTTTCCCATGCTGGATTGTCCTTCTGACGTTTACATTCATGCTTCACTATAATGCCAAAAAGCTGGTCAGCTGGCAGCCAGCCGGAAGGAGAGCATAGCCTGTGACTCAAACCATCTACATCAACGGCCGTTTTCTAACTCACCCCGTGACGGGAGTTCAGCGTTACGGACTGGAGCTCATTCAAGCCATGGATGATCTGTCCTCTCGTAAGGCAGAAGGCTTTGAGAATTATGAGTTTATTGTTTTGACTCCTAAAGTGGAGCTGCCAGCATTGAACCTGTCCGCCATTCGGATCAAGCAGGTGGGGGCGCTCAAAGGGCATCTGTGGGAGCAGCTGGAGCTGCCCGTGCATGCCTTCCGTCATCTGCTGCTTAATCCGTGCAACACCGCACCTTTGTTCAAAAGAAAGCAGGCGGTCACCTTGCATGACGCTGCTGTGTATGCCGTACCGGACACGTATTCCCGCTTGTTCCGTCTTTGGTACAAGATCATGTTTCCGGCTTTAGGGCTTCTGTCCCAGCAGATCTTAACCTGCTCCACATTTTCCAAGGATCAGCTGATTCGCTATTGCGGGATCCCTTCGAGCAAGATGAGCGTCATTCCGCACGGCCGGGAGCATGTGCTGCGAGCCGCTGCTGATCACGAGGTACTGAAGAAGCATGGGCTGGACAAGCCCTTTGTGCTAGCTGTCAGCAGCATGAGCCCAAACAAAAATTTCGGGTCTATTGTCAAAGCCATTCAGCATTTAAATGTGGAGGATGTGGATTTCGTCATCGCCGGCGGGAGTAACCCGAAGCTGTTTCAGGAGCAAGGAGAGCTGCCGGACAGCGTGAAATACCTCGGCTATGTCGAAGAGGAGGAGCTCAGGGCTCTTTATGAGCATGCCGCCTGCTTCGTATTTCCTTCCTTCTACGAAGGCTTTGGCTTTCCGCCACTGGAAGCCATGACCTGCGGCTGTCCGGTCATCGCATCACACACGGCCTCGATTCCGGAAGTGTGCGGAGAGGCTGCGATATACTGTGATCCTTATGACTGGAAGGATATAGCGAGCAAGATTCAAAGGGTGCTGAAGGATCCCGATTTGCAGGATCAGATGAGAGCCAGAGGGTTCGAGCAGTCCAGCAAGTTCTCTTGGGAACGCTGCGCCAAAGAAACGTTCGCGGCCATCACGGCCGATCCTCGGACCCATGAAATCCCTATCAACAATGCCAGCCGAAGTGAAACCGGATAAGAAAGGAGGAGTGTCACGTGAATATCATGTTCGCCAGTCATACTTATATGGGCGGAGATTTCGTGGTTGGCTCCCATCATCTCGCCCGGGAAATGAACAAATTAGGACATCGCGTCATGCATGTCAGCACACCGCTCAGTCCCTTCCATGCCCTGAAATGGAACAATCGTGATATACAGAACCGCTTCCGGCTGTGGAGAGGACGTGCCCGGAGCTTGGAGGAAGGGCCTGTGAATGCGGTGCCGATGTCCTTGCTTCCCTGGGAGATCGCAGGTCCTTTTTACAAAAAAACAAAACGGAACTGGATGCTTCCCTCCCTGCGCGGCTTGATGAAGCAGCACGGGATGGAAAATATTGATCTGCTGCTTATGGATCAGCCGCGATTCGTCGGGCTGGACCAGCTGCTGCAGCCGAAAAGAACGGTATACCGGCCAACAGATATTTACAGCAAAATGACTGGCGATCCCGTTGTGGCCCAAGCAGAGGCGGAGCTGTTAGGCCGCGTATCTGCGCTGGTATCCACTTCCGCGCCAGTCCATCACGAGCTGATTGCCTATAATCCCCAGCTTCCTTCCATGATTCTGGAGAATGGCGTGGAGTATGAGCATTTCGCCACCCCGGCGGACGAACCGGAGGAGCTGAAGTCTATTGCGGGTCCACGCGCGATTTATGTGGGAGCGATTGATGAACGATTGGATGTGGAAGGTCTTGCAAGACTGGCACAGAACAAGCCGCACATCAGCTTCGTCATTGTCGGCCCCTGTCCGGAAGCAGCGGCCCGTGCATTTCAGGGATTGACTAATGTGCATCTCCTCGGGGCCAAGCCTTACTCGCGAATCCCGGCCTTCCTGCAGCACTCAGATGTGGCGCTGCTGCCGCTTAGTCACCATCCGGCGAATGCCGGCCGAAGTCCGATGAAGCTGTACGAGTATATGGCAGCAGGTCTCCCGGCAGTCGTGACGAAGACGCCAGAGCTGTCGCGCAGAGATGAACAGCATCTGTATTTCTATCATGACTTGGATGATATGGCTGCCCAGCTTGAGAGGGCGTTAAGTGAGAGAAGCTCCAGGGAAGAGGTTCAGCGACGTGCGGCTTCTCAGGCCTGGCATTCCAAAGCAGCGCAGCTGCTTGCTTTTATCGACAACCTATAACAGTAACGAGGAGTAGTGACTTGCATGTCTTTAAAGGCTAAAGGGATTCATGCCATGAAATGGTCCAGCCTCGGTACGGTGGTGTCGATTATCGTGCAGCTGCTGCAGCTGATCATGGTGTCCCATTTGCTCTCGCCGAAGGATTATGGACTCATGGGAATGATTATGGTGATTGTCGCTGCCGCCGTAAATTTAACGGACATGGGCATCTCCAATGCGATTATTCACCGGCAGGATGTCACCCGGAATCATCTGTCCAGCCTGTATCTTTTGAATCTGGGCATGAGTGCTCTTATTTCCTTGCTCATCTGGTTATCTGCCCCATATGTGGCTGCCTTCTACGAGGAACCCGCGCTCATCAATCCGATAAGGTGGATGTCGCTGCTCTGCCTCATTCCGGCCTTTGGCCAGCAGTTTGAGGTGCTGTGCCGCAAGGAGCTGGAGTTTGACAACATTTCAAAAATTCAGATCGCGGCTTACGTAGGCGGGTTTATCATTGCCCTGGCCGGTGCCTATTTCGGATTTGGCGTATATGCGCTGGTCGGCTCCTATTTAGGCAATGCATTGATTAAATCGGTTGGACTTCTGTTTCTGGGCTGGCGCCGATGGACGCCAAGACTGCATTTTGCGAGAAAAGATTTGAAGGGCTATCTCCGGTTTGGTGTCTATCAAATGTTCTCCAATCTGCTGCAGTCCCTGATCTACAATCTGGATTATATGATCATCGGACGGATGTTCGGAGCCCAGACCCTGGGATATTACAGCTTTGCGTTTCAACTATGCAATATGCCCATTCAGAAGCTGTCGCCGCTGATTAACACCGTCAGCCTGCCGATCTTTGCCAAGATGCAGATGCAGCAGGAGCTGCTTCGAAACGGATATGTGAAGGTCATGAGCTATGTCAGCTACTTGAATGCGCCGATCTATATGGGGATTCTGGTCACCGCTCCTGCTCTCGTTCCTTTCGTGTTCGGAGAGCAATGGATTCCAAGTGTCCTGATCATACAGATTCTGTCGGCAACACTCCTGGTACGGACATTGACGCTGCCGGTGCAGCCGCTCCTTCAGTCTAAGGGCCGCACCGATGTCTATTTCCAGTTCACCCTGATCAGCATGGTCATTCAGGCACCGGGCCTGTTCATCGGGGCGTATCTGGGCGGTGTAATTGGCGTGGCTGTCGCTTATTTACTCGTTCAAACCGCCCTGGTCGTGGTGCAGTACCGGTTCGCTGTCAAGCGAATGCTGGGACCGTGCGGAGCCGACTATGTCAAAAGCATGCTGCCCGGATTAAGCTTTGGAGCCGTTATGGTGGTCGGGGTACTGCTGCTCAACCGGCTTGCCGATTGGCTTTTTGCAAGTGAGGTTCATTTCATCATCCAGGTGGCTTGTGGAGTGCTCTTCTACGGTGCCTCCATTCTCCTATTCAATCCCGGCCTGATCGCCAGTGCGCGGCAAATCATTCTTCGCAAGAGTATTCCATAACCCCAGAGGAGGGCTTTTCAATGACAAAGGTAACGAAAGCAATCATTCCCGCTGCAGGACTAGGAACCCGTTTTTTACCGGCCACCAAAGCAATGCCCAAGGAAATGCTGCCGATCGTGGACAAGCCAACGATTCAGTATATCGTCGAGGAAGCCATCTCATCAGGGATTGAGGATATTATTATCGTGACAGGACGGAGTAAGCGGGCGATTGAGGATCATTTTGACAAAAATATCGAGCTGGAGGCTGATCTGGAGGAGAAGAACAAGGATGAGCTTCTGGAAATTGTCCGCAGCGTCTCCAATCTGGTAGAGATCCATTGTGTTCGTCAGAAAGAGCCGCTCGGTCTGGGACATGCCATCTGGTGTGCGCGTAAATTTATTAACCACGAGCCATTTGCTGTACTGCTAGGGGATATGATTATCGACCATGAGGTGCCTTGCCTGAAGCAGATGATCGATGTCTATGACCAGCACGAGTCCAGCATCGTCGCGGTAGAGAGTGTGCCCTGGAAGGATGTGAGCAGCTATGGCGTCATTGAAGGGGAAGCTGTGAATGGTAAAATGCAGCGGATCACAAACCTGGTCGAAAAACCGAAGGTTAACCCTCCCTCCAACCTGGCCATGATCGGCAGATATATTCTTCATCCGGAAATTATGGATCTCCTGGAGCATCAGGAGGCCGGTGTAGGCGGCGAAATTCAGCTGACAGACGCATTGAAGGCGCTGGCGCAGCAGCAGGAGATGTATAGCTTCTGTTACGAAGGCAAGCTGTATGATGTCGGCAGCAAGCTCGGATATTTGAAGGCCAATATTGACTTCGCGCTGAAGCGGGACGGGATCGGACTGCCGCTCAAGAATTACTTGCTGGAAACCATTGTTGAATCAGAGCAGTCCAAGGTAGAGGCGCAGAGCAGTCTGAAGATCGTATGATGGATCATTCTTACACGATGGAGGGATGGAAATGAAATTAGTATTGCTGTCCGGAGGCTCCGGTAAACGGCTGTGGCCACTGTCAAACGATGCCAGATCCAAGCAATTCCTGAAGGTGCTGGAGAATGAAGACCTGGAAATGGAGTCCATGGTCCAGCGAGTCTGGGGACAAATCAAGGCGGCCGGCCTGGATCAATCGACGCTGATTGCTACCAGCAGCAAGCAGGTGGAAATTTTGCAGAATCAGCTTGGCCCGGTGCCCATTATCGCTGAGCCGGAACGCCGAGATACGTTTCCGGCGATTGCCCTGGCAGCCTCTTATCTGTATTCCTTGAAAGGGGTATCGCTGGACGAAACGGTATGCATATTGCCGGTGGACCCTTATGTGGAGGACCATTTTTTCGAGAAAATCAAAGAGCTGGAACAGGTGCTGGAGAATACTGATGCCGGGATTGCCCTCATGGGCGTGACTCCGACCTATCCATCCTCGAAATACGGCTATATTATTCCTGAGAAGACCTCCACGGCCAATGGTGTCATGCGCGCAGCAGGCTTTACAGAGAAGCCGACGGAGGAGAGAGCGGAGGAGCTGATTGCGGAGCAGGCGCTCTGGAATTGCGGCGTGTTTGCTTTCAAGCTCGGCTATATGATTGACAAGCTGTTTCAATCCAAGATTCCGGTTCAATATGAGGAGCTGAATAAGAAATACAGCCAGCTGCCGAAGATCAGCTTTGATTATGAGGTGGTGGAGAAAGAGAAGCATATTGCTGTGCTGCCTTATGAAGGCTGCTGGAAGGATCTTGGCACCTGGAACACGCTGACGGAAAATATGGGCGTCCAGCAGATCGGAGAAGGAAGAATCAGTGAGGACTGCGACAACACGCATCTAATCAATGAGCTGGATATTCCGGTGACTGTTATTGGCCTCTCCAATGCTGTGGTTGCGGTAAGCCCGGACGGCATTCTGGTGTCTGACAAAAGCGCAAGCCCGCGCGTCAAGGATATGGTAGCGCCGGATCAGCAGCCGATGTATGAAGAGCGAAGCTGGGGCTGGTACCGGGTGCTGGATTATACGAAATATGAGCAGGAGGAGGAGGTCCTCACCCGGCGCATTTGTCTCTGGGAAGGGAAGTGCCTGAGCTATCAGAAGCACTGCCAGCGGAGCACCACACTGAACATTGTTAGCGGTGAAGGTGTGCTGGTCTTCAATGATGAGGTGTTTGACATCAAGAGCGGCGATGTCTTTACGATCCCTTCTCACGTCTATTATGGAATCAAGGCGGATAGTGATGTGGAATTTATCGAGGTCCAGAAGGGCTCCGTGCTGCAGGAGGATGATATTATCGAGATGTATAGCACCTGGGAGGAAGTTGAAGCGCACTGCTCTGCCAGGAAGATTCCCTCATGAAGCGCTGGAAGAAGCTGATTCTGATGATCAGCGCAATTATATTGATAGGAGGCTGTGTATACAGCCTCTATTTATATCAAGCTGTAAAGGGAACCATGAGTGCGATCTATGAGCCGCTGGATTTGGAAACGCCGGTAATCTCCAGTCCCTCTGAAATGGAATCGGTGACGACACCGCCGCCATCCCAGCCTTCCATGCCTGCTGCGCAGAACAACAGGACTGCTTCAGAGGTGCAGCCTGCTGCTGAAGCCGCCGGATCTATCCGGCAGGGCCCGCCAGAGCTCAGCAAGAGAGACCCCTTTACGCTGGCCATTCTCGGCGTGGATGAGCGGGAGAATGATGTGGGACGATCAGATGTGATCGTGGTGCTGGCCGTGAATCCAGATAAGCACTCCGTGAAGATGATTCATATTCCGAGGGACACTCGTACCGAGATCGTGGGCCGTGGCACCGTGGACAAAATCAATCATGCCTACGCCTTTGGCGGTGTCTCTATGTCAATCCGAAGCATTGAGCAGTTTCTGGATGTTCCTATGGATTACTATGTAAAAGTGAATATGGAGGGCTTTGCACAAATCATTGATCTTCTGGGCGGCATTGTGGTGGACAATCCCTTTGCCTTCTCCATAGATGGTGTGGATTATCCGGCAGGCACACTGTCCTTAAACGGTGAGGAGGCGCTGTTATTCTCAAGAATGCGTTACGGTGATCCCCGCGGTGATCTCGGTCGGAATGCCAGACAGCAACAGGTTCTCGCCGCCATTATGGATCAGGCCAAGCGGCTGTCGAGCGTGACTAAAGTGACAGACATTTTGGAAGAAGTGAAGGTCAGCACCAAAACGAATGTAACCCTGGAGGATATAAAGTGGTTGTTTACTGAATACAGGCCTGATCTCGACACCATTGAGAGGGACGAAATCCAGGGGGACGGAGCCATCATAAACAATATCTACTATTATATAGTGAGTCCGGGAGAACGACAGCGAATAACGACTTCAATTTTGCAGCAGCTGCAATCTTCAAGCTGAAGTCTTGGCATGAGAGGAAGGAGAAGCATATGGCCGTAAATTTATTTTTTGTCCCCCATCAGGATGATGAAGCCCTGACGTTTGGTGCGGGCATCCGCAATCATCTGGATCAGCATGATGAATGTCACGTCATTTTATATACAGATGGAGCGTCCTCCGGCGTTCGAAGGCAGCTGAACGGGGAAGAGAAGAGCTCGCTGCTCAGGAAAAAGCTTGAGCCCCATAGCGAAGGCTATGCGATACTCGATGAAGCTGCCTTTTCCGTCTGCCGAAATGTCGAATTTGAGCGCTCCTGTAAAGCGCTAGGTCTTCCGCCGGAGTGGATTCACTATTCCTCCTATCTGATGCAGGACGGGACTACCACCGTGGAAGGCTGCAAGCAGGTCATCATGGAGTTTCTGGATCGTTATCCGCAGGCCAGAGTAAAGACCTTCACGTATGCCGGTGGAAATCACCGGGATCACGCCAATATGGGCTTGGCGGCTCAAGGCCTGTATGAGCAGGGTGTGATTCAGGATCTGAGGTTCTATGTGGAGCCTTACAATCTAAGAAAAGCTTTAAAGGAAAAGGGCAGGCGTCACATTTTGAAAGAAACGACGGTGAAGAGCAGTCACCTGGTTGTAGCTTCCCTGAAGGAATATACGATATGGGAGCCTACTGAGGGACGCTTTGCCATTGGCTATCATTCGGTCAAGAAGTGTATTGACACCGTTATGAAAAAAACGGTCTCCTACTATCACAAGCCCTGAGCACAAGCTCGGGGCTATTTGCAATTACCAATAACTACACAGTGCGTCCTCTTTCATTTCTTTGATATGGTAGTAGGATCAGCGTGATGAACATAGAAGAGAGGCGTTTCTATTGAAAAAGATCGTGATGCTTCTGCTGGCAGGGATGCTTCTATTTACGAGTGTGGTCCACGAAGCTGCTGCATCTGTAAAATTTACAGATCTGGAAGGGAGCTATGCCCAAGCTGATATACACAGCCTGGCTGCAAGGGGAATAGTGTCGGGGGACGGCCACGGCCATTTTTTTCCGAAAAAGCCCGTTACAAGGGCTGAATTTACGGCCATGCTGGTCCGGCTGTTAGCATTGGAGCCGGTCTACAGCAGCATCCGTGCCTTTGATGATGTCACCCCTCAGTCCTGGTCATACGGATGGATTCATGCTGCTGTTAACCTGTCCATGGTGAAGGGCAAGGAAGAGCGGAGATTTGATCCTACCAGCTGGATTACACGGGAAGAGGCAGCCGCACTTGCGGCAAGAGCGATGAAGCAGGCCTCGGACCTGACAGCCAGGCAAAGCAACCTGGCTCGGCGCTATAAGGATATGGACGACATTTCCGGCTGGGCCCGGGAAGAGGTGAACACCGTTACATCCTTGGGCTGGATGCAGGGCAGTCAAGGCGATTTCCGGCCAGGGGCTGCAATCACGCGGCAAGAGGCTGTCATGCTGCTAAGTAATATCCTTCAATCCGGGAGCGTGAAGAGAGCACTGGATTCATATGGTCAAACTGCAGCTTCAGGCATCTCCATGGGCTGGCTTTATAATGGTACGGCAGCACAATATATTGCCTACGCACAGCGGGCAGGGCTGAATACGGTATCCCCGAGATGGTACTTTCTCAATGAGGACGGATCGGTTTCCAATCATACGAATGATCAGATTCTGCAGTGGAGCCGTAAGAGCCGTGTGGCCGTGTGGGGAATGCTGGGGAATCGGTTTAACAAAGAGTCCACCCACCGGATGCTTCAAGATGCTGCTCAGCGTAAAAATGTCATTCAATCTGTTGCCGGATATGTGTCGCGGTACCAGCTCGCCGGCATTAATCTGGATTTTGAGAATGTATCTCCGCAGGATCGGGAGCTGATGACCCTGTTTGTGTCGGAGCTATCGGCTGCGCTGCATCCAATAGGAGCCGTCTTGTCGGTGGATGTCTCTCCCGATCTCGGCACGGACTGGACAGCAGCTTTTGATATGGAGGCTATTGGCTATGCCGCCGATTATACCGTCCTTATGGCTTATGAAGAGCACTGGAGCGGTTCCGCGAAGGCGGGATCCGTTGCCTCTCTTCCCTGGGTTACCTCTGCGGTAGATCAGTTATTAACGCAAATGCCAGCTTCTAAGATTATTCTTGCACTGCCGCTATATACAAGGGCCTGGAATAGAAGTGCCCCGGCCTTATCACGGGATATTACGTTAACCGAGCAGCAGCAGCTGTCGGCTCTCCCTTCTGCGCGTCTGCGCTGGGACGCCCTTGCCGGGCAGTATATCGCAGACTACACCCAGAAGGGCACCGCCTACAGCATATGGACGGAAGAAGAGAGATCTCTTACGCTCAAGCATCTTCTTGCAGCAGATCGAGGACTCGCGGGAGTCGCTTATTGGTACTCCGGTGCTGAAAATGAAGAGCTATGGAGCGCCGTCCGAAATGCGCGGAAATATCAGAGCTATGATTTCAAGTTCTAATGTAACAACCGTTTATTAGCAGGAAAATATTACAACTTGCCAAGCAGATAGTAATCATGATACATTAATGTCTCAGGTTCATTACATCTGATATGGCGGTCGTGGCGAAGGGGTTAACGCACCGGTCTGTGGCTCCGGCATTCGTGGGTTCAAGTCCCATCGATCGCCCTTTAAAGTGGAAATGGAGAGCGGAAGCTCTCCATTTTGCTATATTCATTTCCTGATGATAAGGGGATAACCATCATGGTTTCAGCATTAATTGGAAGCTTTATCTCGGCGATGGCTACGGTTCTAGGAGCCATTCCGCTTCTGTTTGTCCGGACACTTTCGGAGAAATGGAAGGATGTGCTGGTCGCCTTTACAGCGGGAATTATGGTTTCGGCGTCCACGTTTGGCCTGATGCCTCAGGCATTGGATGAAGGCGGGATGATCTCCCTAACGCTGGGCTTGCTGGCAGGTATTTTTGTGCTGGATCTGATCAGTGAGAAAATACCGAATCCGGAGACCGCCAGTTCAAAGCGCTGGGCAGAATTTGATCCCTCATCGTTACTGGTCATCATTGCATTATTTATTCATAACATTCCGGAAGGGCTGAGCACGGGCTTCAGCTATGCCAGTGAGAATGAAGGCCTGGGCTTAATGGTAGCCATTTCCATTGGGGCTCAGAATATGCCGGAGGGCCTGATTCTCGCCGTGTTCCTGATTAACAGTCAGGTGAGCCGTATGCGGGCGCTTCTGATCGTATTTATGACCGGGATTATGGAGCTGATCTCTGCGGTTGCCGGCTACTTTGCTGCAAGCTATATCGACTGGATGATCGGGTATGGTCTGGCCTTTGCTGCCGGAGCCATGATGTTTATTGTGTATAAAGAGCTGATTCCGGAGAGTCACGGACACGGTTATGAGCGGCCCTCGACGTACTCTTTTATCGCCGGCCTGCTGGTAATGGTGTACATCAGCTTCTTTTTTGGTTAAGGACAACGGTTCATAAGAAATGGAGAGGATTGACATGGCTGCAAAGCATAACAGAAGGCGGACAGAAGCCGCCCCGAACAGAAATGAAGATAAGCCCGCAACCTTGAAGGATTTACTGAATCCGGAACTGCTGGAGCAATTAAAGAAGACCTCCGCCGAGCTCAAGGCGTCGGAAGCGCAGCAGCGGGAGCAGGAGCGTCTGGAGCGCGAAGCGGCGAAGAAGGCGGAGCAGAAGCGCCTGGACAATGATTTTGAGCATTTGCTCAATCACAGCAAGATGGATTGGCATAAATATAAATAGGCGGGCGGCTCTATGGAGCCGTCCTTTTTCATGCTCATATGTTTGTTATCATATATAAAGCATGTTACAATTAGTAAGTTATAAGTACAGAAACAGTTATGGAGGGGTGCAAAATGAAAATTGAAGTATGGTCGGACGTGGTATGTCCTTTTTGTTATATCGGCAAGCGTCATCTGGAGAAGGCACTAGAGAATTTTCCTGGCAGGGAGCAGGTGGAGGTTGTATTCCGCAGCTTTGAGCTGAGCCCGGGTGCATCCTTTGAGCCTGGTGTGTCCATGACCGAGCTGCTGGCAGCGAAATATGGCATGACCCTGCAGCAGGCGGAGGACGCGAATCGGAGTGTGACGGAGCAAGCGGCACGTGCAGGCCTGACCTACCATCTGGACCGCGTTATTCCTGCGAATACGTTTAATGCGCACCGTCTGGCGCAATATGCGGACAAGGAAGGCAAGCTGGACGAGATGACAGAGGTGCTGTTCAAGGCATACTTCACCGATTTGAAGGATCTGAACGATGCAGAGCAGCTTGCAGACCTTGCCGTACAGGCCGGCTTGAATCGGGATAAAGCAGTTTCTGTGCTGGAAAGTGAGGAGTTCTCCTCCGAAGTGCTCGCAGATGAGCAGGCGGCTCGTGAAATCGGCGTCCGTGGAGTTCCGTTCTTCGTACTGGACCATAAGTTCGCTGTGTCCGGCGCACAGCCGGTCGAGGTGTTCACCCAGGCACTGCAGAAGGCGGCGGCTGAAGCGTCTCCGCTGGTGTTCGTTGAGGATGCCAACGCGGCTCCAGGCGGCAGCTGCAATGATGATGCCTGCTCCTGATTCAATCACGGCTGGCTTCCATAAAAAAATGTTGTGAAAACATCTCTAAAATCCGTTACACTATTCTTATTGAAGATTGGTAAGAAGGTGAACCTGCTTTGAATGAGATGGCTGCGGCAGACGGAATCATGTCACTGCTGAGTGAAGAATCCCTTGCCTTATTTTTAGATACCTTTCGGGAGCTTGGACCACTTCCGGGTGTTCTGCTAACCTTTATGAAGTCCTTTGTGCCGCCCTTGCCCACGGCTCTGATTGTAGGCTTGAATGCGGCGGTCTATGGGCTCTGGGCCGGATTCCTGTACTCCTGGATCGGGATTGTCAGCGGCTGTGTGCTTACCTTTTATCTCGTGCAGAAAGCCGGCAGCATCCCGCTGATCCGGAAATGGGCAGCCAAGCCCAAGGTACTCAAAGGTCAGGCCTGGATCCAGCGAAACGGCTTCAGCTACGTATTTCTTCTCAGCATTTTGCCGATAGGGCCTTTTGTGGCAATCAACATCGCTGCCGGCCTGGGAGGAATGAAAATGGGCTCCTATCTGACAGCATTGATCCCCGGGAAGGGCTTGATGGTGCTGCTCGTTTCCTTGATCGGCGCTAATGTGGAGAGCTTTATCCAGCAGCCGCTGTGGGTTCTGGTGGTGCTGGCTTCGGTGCTGTTCCTGTTGTGGGTGAGCAAGAAGGTGGAGGCCATCGTTCTGGGGAAGCAGAAGAGTATGATCGGCTGAGTGAACAGGGTGCTGAAGAAATCCGTTTTAAACAACGCAAAAAGGTCGAGGACGGCTCCGGGCGGAGCTGCTCTTCGGCCTTTTTGTGTACCTAGCGTTATGTTATAGTGCTTGAGCTTTCTTCTCTCTGAACATGAAATAGTACATGAACGATGCAGCAATATATAATACGCCGGTGATGCAGAATGTAATAGCATATCCCCAATAGCTTCCGTAGTGGGTCACGAGCGCCGCCTGTACGGGTCCCATCGTTGCCCAGCCCATCATGAAGGCGGTTTGGGTGAAGGAATTTGCAATGCCCCGCCGGTGATCCGGTACACGTTCCACGAGAATAGACGCCTGAATCGGATTGGCTGCGTTCATAAGAGCCTGGCGGAATAGAAACCCGATGGCGGCTACGGCGAATATATTGGTGAAGCCTGTGATCAGCAAAAATGGAAGCGACAGCAGCTGAAAGCACAGTACGGAAGTCACAGCTCCCAGTCTTCGGACGAGCCACGGTCCAATGAGCATCGAGAAAATGGTCATGATCTGTCCCAGTGAGATCAGGATGCCAACGGCGGACAACGAAACCTCGAAACGGTTGGTAAAATACAGATTGAGATAAGGAACCACCAGTCCAGAGCCGAGGCCAATGAGGAGCTGGGCAATCGTAAATTGGCCAATAACCTTGAGATCCTGACGGGCGCTTTGACGCCTTTGTGCTTCAGTTTGTACGGGCGCAGGAGCTTCCTGCGGTTCTTTCTCAGCCACAGCCGAGACTTCCTGCGTAAACAGCAATGGAAGGAACGCGGCCAGGGCGCTGACGCCGCCGATCATAAGCACGATGCTGAGGCTCGTCACGCGGCTAATACCGGTGAATTGAAGCAAATCAGCCAAAAACCCGCCCCCCATTCCCCCGAGCACTTGAGCTCCCAGCATGAGAGAAGCATGGTAGCTGAAAATTCTCATTCGTTCGGACTTCTTTGTGTTCTCAGCCAGAAACGGAATGGCGAGCACCTGAAACACAGAGGAAAAGATGCCGGTTACAACCGCTAATCCAAGCAGACCAGTAGATTGCTCTGTCCAGGCGCGGACGATCAGGCTGATTCCGCTGAGCATAGCTCCAATCACAAGCAGCTGTTTCCGGCTGCCGCGGTCACCCAGAAAGCCAATCGGAATAAACATAAGGGCAGTCGCCAAGGATTGGACACTGACAACCGTGCCGTTCATCGCATCGGAATATCCAATATCCCGGATGTACAGATTATACAACACTCCAAACATCCCGGTTCCAATCTGATAAAGAACATTAGCGAGAAAGAACAAGCGAATATTAATGGGAAGATTCATAAAACGTGATGCCGGCCTCTGAAAAATGCGCAAGATGCAACCTCCTACCTGATTCGACAGCTTTATTATTCTATCAGGTTCTTGGAGTTCAAGAAAGTATGAACTAAAAATTATATCTTTTCCGCACGCAGGCCAGTTCATATAAAAAGGCTTCACCGAGGAGAGTCATCGGTGAAGCCTTGTGTAAATCTATGCAATCGCGGCAATCTGATTTAAGAAGTTGTTGAACGCTGGAGAGAATTTCCGGATGCGCTCGATGTGTTCATCACGGAGCTGCCTTGGCTCACGGATGATTGGCTTGATTCGGCATTAGAGAAATACTTACCCTTCAGATCCTGAAACTGGTTCATGAGCTTCTGACGGCTGTCCTTGTTACGCAGCAAGTATGCTGCTCCTGCACCAACGGCGGTCCACAATGCTGTTTTTCTCATATCGTAATTCCTCCTTCATTTCATTTCAATTTTGTATAAGCTGTGATTCAACTGCTGTACAAGAAATTACCCGCTCTTCACATGATTAAACAGCCATATTTATGAAATCGTTCCCATTTGCGCGCTGGCTTAGCATCATATATTATTTATTCTAATAGAAGACAGTATCTAACAGATGAAAGCGAGTTGTATCATACCTATGAGATCATTAGCCTGGGTAACCGACAGCACCAGTACCTTAGATCCCAGCTTTATGGAACAAAACCATATTTATATGGTGCCTCTCCGCCTGATTTTGGGCAATCAGGAATTTCGGGAGCAGGTCGATATTTCAGCAGAGCAATTTTATGAGAAAATGCTGAACGAGCCAAAGGTAGGCAGCTCGCAGCCGCCAATCGGCGAATTTATTGAGCTGTATGAATCCCTGAAGGAGCGCTACGATGATATTATAGCTGTGCATTGCTCCTCCGGCCTGAGCGGAACCTTGAATACCTCGATCCAAGCGGCAGAAATTGCTGAGGCAGACGTGATTGCCATTGACTCCAAATTCGGCGCGTTTCCAGTCCGGGAGATGATCCAATCCGGTGTCCAGTGGCATCAGGACGGATGCTCGGCTGAGGAGATCGCAGAGCGCATCCGCAAAATGAGAGAGATGACGAAATTCTATCTCATCCCGTTTAGCCTCCAGCGACTGCATGCGGGCGGGAGAATGTCAGGCACAAAGCTCGTATTCAGCCAGCTTCTAAAGATTCATCTGCTCTTGCGGTTTGATGACGGAAAAGTCATTGTTGACGAGAAGATCCGTACGTACAAAAAAGCACGGCAGCGTATGCTGGATTACCTATCCAATGATATTGCTTCAACAAGCAAGATATGTATTATGCATGCCGGTAATCTGGAGGAGGCGCTGTCCGTACAGCGGGAGCTGAGTGAGCTCTACCCGGAGGTCCCCAGCGAGATTATGACCTTTATTCCTGTAGCCGGAATTTATGCAGGAGAAGGGACAATTGCGCTGTCCTGGATTTTGAAATCTTAATCACACACATCCTAACCGCCTGGGGCTATTGCTCGGGCGGTTTCCCTATACAGCGCGATCATTTCAAATAACTCAATTTTGTAACATAAGTTTCTAAGTCTCCGCTTTGGTTGTAATAATATTAACGTGTAGAGCCTTAAGGTTTACATCAAGCTTCCATGAGAGACGTATCTTATGTAAAGAAGCTGCCGGATCAAGCTGAACAGGAGGTCGATATCATGAAGATCATCATCACGCAAAAAGAAGCGCTGGATCGACATATTTGGGACAAGCTGATCCTCATGTTTGGTCTGCAGGACAAAGAGGATGACGTGTGGGAGAACGAGCAATTTATTCTCACGGAAGAGCAGGCGAGAGAGCTTGGTCTGATCTAGCCCTGATCCTCTAATTATATTTGAAAGGTAAGAAGTCATGAAGCGTACCTTACATATCTGTTTGTTTATGTTGGTGTTGCTGCTGGGGGTCGCTGGCTGCGATTCCTCCACCGAGGTACAGCCGGCTTCTTCGCCCTCGAAGCAAGCCGGGAACGTCTCGCCACCTGATCATAACGCTGCAGGCGATGAAGCCGGAACGTCCGGTGGAGCCCCGCCAGTTTCTCCTCCGAAGAGCGGTCTCACCGATGAGCCGGGATCAGACACTGCGAACGCTCCTCCAGCTGTGAAGCAGGGTCTAAGCCATGTAGAGCAGTGGATGCAAGAGCTCACCCTGGAAGAAAAGGTAGGCCAGCTCGTTGTAATCGGGCTGGAGGGTACAGTTCCTGATGCAACGGCGCAAAGGCTGCTGGAGCAGTATCATGTGGGTGGATTTATTTTTTTCGGGGATAATATTGAATCCGTTGACCAGACGCTGGAGCTGACCGGCAGGATGAAGCAGCTGAACGGTGATCATCCTGTTCCTTTATGGCTCAGCCTGGATGAAGAAGGCGGAAGAGTGTCCCGGCTGCCTCCAGAGCTCGATAGGCTTCCTTCCAGCGGAAAGCTGGGACAAACGGAGGATCCAAAGCTGGCTGCGGATGCCGGTACTCATATTGCGAGGCTGATGAAGGCGCTGGGGATGAATCTGGTCTATACTCCCGTGCTGGATATAAACAGTAATCCCGATAATCCGGTCATTGGAGACCGCTCTTTCGGCAGTGAAAGCGAGCGGGTGTCGCAGCTTGGGCTGGCACAAATGAAAGCGATTCGGGAAGAGGGCGTCGTTCCTGTCGTCAAGCATTTTCCTGGACATGGCGACACGGGTGTTGATTCTCATACCGGACTTCCGGTGATCGCTCATCCTTGGGAACGCTTGAAATCTAAAGAGCTGGTCCCGTTTCAAGAAGCGATTGAGCAGGGTGCTGAGGTCGTCATGGTAGCCCATTTATTAATGACGAGTATTGATCCGGATACTCCTGCTTCTCTTTCCAAACGTGTCATTCAGAATCTGCTTCGAGAGGACATGAAGTATGACGGCGTGATTATCACGGATGACTTGACCATGGGGGCTATATCTGAAGCTGGCTATGATATTGGTGATGCCGCTGTTCAATCAATCCTCGCTGGTTGTAATATCGTGCTTGTGGGTCATGATTATAAGCTGGAGGAGGCTGTTCTGAAATCCCTGCTGGAAGCTGTGCAGCAAGGCGAGATTTCAGAGGAAGTTCTGGATGAGCGCGTGAAAGCCGTGCTTCAGCTGAAGCATGCCGCAAATCTTGGAGCCATGGATGAGGAATTACAAGATCTAACTACATTAAATCAAGAAACCAAGCGGATCTGGAATGCAGTGAAGCCATAATACTAATCTTTCCAGATCGGACCGAACGGAGGTGTTGGCCATGTCAAACCTATATGTTGAACCACTCTCTTATGTGGAGCACTCCCGTCAGGGTGAGTCCTTTAATATATCTTCAGATTTATTTCATTTTCAGCAGTCGGAGCACCCAAATCCGGTAAATCCGGCTTCTCTATTTCCACGAGATGCATCGAGCTTAGGCGGAGAAAGGGAGCAAGTGACAGAGAGCGGGCCGCGTATGCTGAACATTTTGGTAGCTGAGGATAATGTGACCAATCAGCTGGTCATTACCAAGATGCTGGAAAGACTCGGGCATATGGTAACGATCGCAGAAAACGGAAAAGAAGCATTAAGCAAGGCACATAGTAGCCATTATGATCTCATATTCATGGATATCCAAATGCCCGAAATGGATGGTGTAGAGGCGGTCCGGCAAATGCGGATGCAGCTGCCCGCCGATCGAATACCTATCATTGTGGCTGTAACAGCTAACGCGCTGATGGGTGACCGTGAGCATTGCCTGACAGCAGGTATGGATGACTATCTTACAAAGCCTTTAAAAACCTCCATGCTATCAGAAGTCATCAAGCGTTATTTCGGTGAAGATGAATAAAGCAATAGGAACGTAAAAAAACCGGCCTATACATAGGCCGGTTTCAATCAGATCAAAAGTTGATAACTCACTCAAAATATGATAGAATGAAGGATAACTAATTAGTAAAGTTATGTAGTCACACATATCTAGATTAGCATATTCTATCAGAAATGTCAACAGGGGGGCATAGAATGGAAAACCGTAGCAGTGCGGATTTTGCACTGGATCGTGAGACCGTGGAGCCGGACAAGGCGGCCAGTTCTCCAAGTGAGGATTTTTCGGTGCACGATGATCTTTCGCTTCCGCCTGGCATCAAGATTAGCGATCCGGTTCGTATGTATCTTAAGGAAATTGGCAGGGTTCCTCTTCTGTCTGCAGAAGAGGAAGTCGAGCTGGCTAAGAGGATTAACGAGGGGGACGAGGAAGCCAAGCGTCGTTTGGCCGAAGCGAACCTCCGTCTCGTAGTCAGTATCGCTCGCCGTTATGCAGGCAGAGGTATGCAATTCCTGGATCTGATTCAGGAGGGGAATATGGGGCTAATCAAGGCTGTTGAGAAATTCGATTACTCTAAAGGCTTCAAGTTTAGTACGTATGCCACCTGGTGGATCCGTCAGGCCATTACGCGTTCCATTGCGGATCAAGCCCGCACAATAAGGATTCCGGTTCATATGGTGGAAACCATTAATAAGCTGGTTCGGATCTCCAGACAGCTGCTGCAGGATTTAGGCCGCGAGCCGACACCGGAGGAGATTGGCAAGGAAATGGACATCAGTCCGGAGAAGGTGCGTGAAATTCTGAAGGTGGCGCAGGAGCCCGTTTCTCTGGAAACGCCGGTCGGAGAAGAGAGCGATTCGAACCTGGGGGATTTTATTGAGGATCAGGATGCTCTTGCTCCCTCAGACGCTGCAGCATTTGAGCTGCTCAAGGAGCAGCTGGAGGAAGTGCTGGATACGTTGACAGAGCGGGAGGAGAACGTGCTCCGTCTCCGCTTTGGACTGGAGGACGGCAGAACTCGAACCCTGGAGGAGGTTGGCCAGGTGTTCGGTGTGACCCGGGAGCGTATTCGCCAGATTGAAGCTAAAGCGCTCCGCAAGCTTCGTCATCCTAGCCGAAGCAAGCGATTGAAGGATTTTCTGGAATAAAGAGTATGGCTTTGCTTAGTAATTTAAAGGTTCCCTGCCTTGCTCGGTGCAGCATGGCGGGGGCTTTTTCATTTTGGCCACAAATGGTCATGGATGTCTTCAAATTGACACCCGCGTCTGCGTTCTATCATAATATTGAAGGAAAGCCTACCAAAGGATGTGACTCTCACCTATGAACCTGCAATCATCCGTTATTGAGCAGCTGTGCAGACGGCAAACTTCTCTTGCACCCTATTCTACCTATGCCATCGGAGGGGAGGCCGGTTTTCTGGCAGAGCCGGAAACGACAGAAGAGCTCATTACCCTGTACGAGGCCGCTTTTGCCAGTGGACTGCCTTGGTACTCCTTTGGCATGGGATCCAATCTATTATTTCCGGATGCTCCTGATCCGGACCTGTTATTTATTTCTCTGAAGCGCCATTGCGAAATCCGGGAGCAGGACGGTAAATGGTATGTATCAGCCGGCACTCCGATGTCTCTGCTCTCTCTGATCGGGCTGCGGGGCGGGGATTCCCGTATGGAGCTCAGCTTTCTTCTTCCGGGCTGTCTGGGAGCAGGAATCTATATGAATGCGAAGTACAATCAGCTTCAAATAAGTGAACTGCTGGACACGGTTTATTACGTGGATACCAGCACTGAAGGATTATCGGTTCAATCTATTCATGCGTCGGCGTGCGGGTTTGGCTATAAGCAGTCTATTTTTCAGCAGAAGCCGTGGATCATTGTCGGTGCCAAGCTCAATGTAGATATTGCAGCAGAGGAGCAGCTGCTTTATGCCTCGCAATTGGTACATTCGTGGAAGACAAGAGGCTGCCATTCCTCCTCATTGCCTCAATGGTTCTCTTACATATTGGGGGAAGTTCATGCCCTGGCCGGAATCGGAATTCCAACGCCGCCAGCGATGCTGGACATCATTAAATACCGCACCAGCAGGCATCATTTCGATGCTCCTTCCTGCGGATCGGTGTTTAAGAATAATTATGATTATGGCGTTGCTGTCGGCTCTCTCGTAGAACAGTTGCAGCTGAAAGGCTTGAGCCGCGGAGGGGCTGTGATATCACCTTATCATGGCAATATGATTTTAAATCAGAATCACGCCAGTGCCGCCGATATTTTATACTTGATGGATGTTATTTCAGAAGGTATAGAGCGGAAATTCGGCTTTCTGCCCGAGCCAGAAATCGTTATCGTTTAAAGTTTCAAATGAAAATCATGGTAAAGTCATTGGAATAAGGTGAATTTGCAGTTATAATCGTTAGAGAATGAACAAGATTCGCCATTTCGGTGGCACATACACAACACTATATGAACTTTAATTGGAGGGCTTAGAACATGAGTAATATTCTCGTATTTGGTCACAAGAACCCGGACACGGATACCATTTGCTCCGCGATCGCCTATGCAGAGCTGAAGAAGGAGCTGGGTATTGGGGCTGAGGCTGTACGTCTAGGTGAGGTTAACGGAGAAACCAGCTATGCACTGAACACGTTCCATGTTGATGCACCGCGTCTGGTTGAGACGGTTGCCGGTGAAGCGAAGGACGTCATTCTGGTCGATCACAATGAACGCCAGCAAAGCGCGGCTGACATCGATCAAGTTCGAGTACTTGAGGTTATTGACCATCACCGTATTGCGAACTTTGAGACAAGCCACCCGCTGTACTACCGTGCTGAGCCGGTCGGCTGCACCGCAACGATCCTGAACAAGCTGTACAAGGAGAACGGTGTGGCGATTCGCAAGGAAATTGCCGGACTGATGCTGTCGGCGATTATTTCCGATTCATTGCTATTCAAATCTCCAACCTGCACCGAAGAAGATATTGCTGCAGCCAAGGAACTGGCGGAGATTGCAGGCGTTGATGCACAGAGCTACGGTCTCGAAATGCTGAAGGCAGGTGCGGATCTGAGCGACAAGACAATTCCTCAGCTGATCTCTCTGGATGCGAAGGAATTCAGTATGGGTAACGCCAAGGTGGAAATCGCCCAGGTAAATGCCGTGGACACGAATGATGTGCTCTCCCGTCAAGCGGAGCTGGAAGAAGCCATTTCTGCAATTATTGCGAATAAGGGACTGGATTTGTTCGTATTTGTAGTGACAGATATTTTGAACAATGATTCCGTTGCACTGGCACTAGGCAAGGAAGCTGCAGCTGTAGAAAGAGCGTATCAAGTACAGCTGGAGAACAATACCGCTCTTCTCAAAGGCGTCGTTTCCCGGAAGTCGCAGATCGTTCCTGTGCTGACGGAAGCCTTCCAGTTTTGATCTTAAGCTGGAGCTAAAGGTGTGGCATTATTGTCATTAAATTCAGAAGCTTTTGAAATTCATTTCAGCTCCAATCGGCATATACTTAATGTTGTAATTATTCTGTTTGAGGCCGATGGCCTTCGGGTAATGAAGCGTATATGTCACTTGCCTCCAATTCTAAAGGTAGGGAGAGGGCTTCAATGAAATCAAGAGTGGGTAAATGGATCCTGCTGTGCGGGTTAATTCTGATGATGACAACGACAGTCGGAGCTGCGTCTGGCAGCTCGCAATATACACCGGTAGAGCATTCGGAGCACCAGCTTGCTGTATTTATGCAGTCATTCACCAAGATGAACGGACAGCTATACGCCGTGGTAGATCGAATTGAATGGTATGAGGGAGAAGAAGCAAACGAGATCTTCCGTCAACGGGAAGGTGATGCAGACATGACTGAAGCGCCAGACGGGTATTACATTGTGAATGATCAAGAGGAACAGATTACTCTTCCTGTCAGCGACTCTGCACAAGTATTCTTGCAGCTATATGATCATACCGGAGCTTGGGAGGATGCCCAGATTATCTGGAATCAGGAAGTGAGAGTTACCAAATTCCATTCCATTTTCCAAAACGACAAGCTGATTGATATGAGTTGGTTTCCATACCATCTCACTGTTGAGAACGGTGAGGTGACTCAAATCATTCAGCAATATATACCTTAATTTGAAGTGCCGGGCGGCTGGAGTAGCCCGGTGCTTTTTTATGTTGCTTAGAGCGCGGAGAAGACCAGCCGCCTTGGCGATCCATAAACAGCTCGGCTGCCTGCTCAAAATCTGCTGCCGCGCCTAAAGGAACAGGGACGTGTAGTGACCGTTCTTCCATAAGGGCAATCAATTTCAGTTTTAAGGCTTCTCGCGGAATGCCCTTAGACTGTGCAATTTCAGCAAGGGTGGAGGTCTGTAACGCCTCGCGAAGCTCATACGACTTCATGTTCAGGTAGGCGCAAAGCTGTTTGAACAGCCCTTTCTTCTGCGATGTCTGGACAGAAGATGCAGCTTGAGAATCTGATGCTGAATCGAATGGCATTATTACTGCGAAAGGTGCAGTAGCATTTACCATAGTGGATGCATGCATGATATGCTCCTCAGCAGCTAAGCTAAGAGTACCAGCAAGCACACCGAGCTGGATGCAGATGAGTAACGGGATGGACATGGAAGCAAAGCACCGCCTTTATAAGTGGAAATCATGCTATTTATTATGGATTGAGATCCATAGAATTATGCTCCTTCCAGCACAGACTGGAGGAAGGCGAGGTTTGAAAAAGGAAGAAAGGAGCACCGTCATGGAATTAGAGTATTTTGGAGCGCAGGACCCTGCTGATCTATCGGAAGAACAACTGGAGCAATCGTACGAAGCCCTGTATCAAAATATTGGACACTGGGTAAAGCAGTCCAAGTGTATCACCCGGGTTCCTTGCAGAAGTAATTTCTCAGATGAAGATTGTGAAGTCCAGCATGATTTCTGATCCGGAGTATTCTTTGAGATCCTAGAGGACAGCAGCGGATAACGAGGACAGCCCCTTGCGAATACACTGGAATCAATCCAGCAGGGGGAGGTGCAACAAGCATGCAATGTATTCATCCATTGTCATTGGATGGCTGTCGTCCATATATTGGCCAGCAGGTCTGTGCCGTGCTTCATGATGGAACGGAATGGATGGGAACGCTGAAGAGCGTTGATCACAACGGGATTGTATTAGAGCCGCCGGGACAGGCGCATATCCTATCTCATAAGCCCGGTAAATCCGGAAAGTCCAACAAGCCCGTAAAAGCCTCCGCATACGGATATTATCCTTATTATAACCCTTATGCAGGTTTGGCCTGGGCTAGCTTGGCCTTTCTCTTCCTCGTTCCTCTTTTTTTCATCTAATTCAGAGTACTGCAAATGCCTGGGGCTATTCTTAGCTCCGGGCTTTTCGCTGTAGAGGACTTGTGATTTATCGGTTTACGAAATAGGGTAATAGACAAGGAATCCACTAGAATGCCCAGAATTAAACAGTTTGTTTTTCAGGTAATGACATGAAAGGAGCGTTAATAATGTCCAATCGTATTTTGGTCACTCCGGAGCAGCTGGATGACATCTCTTCCCGCTTCTCACTGGCAAGCCAGCAGGGCAGAGAGCTTGTGCGGCGTCTAGAGTCCAGTATCTATCAGATGGAGAGTCAATGGGAAGGCATGACGAGGGAACGATTTTTCGGAGATTATCAGCAGGCCAGGAGCACGATGAATCAGTTTGTAGCATGCTTACATAATGTTTCAACCGAGCTGAGACAGATCTCTCATCGTTTTCGATCCACAGATCTATCGAGTACGGGTATCGCTGCAGGTATAGGAGCCATTGGAGTCAGTACTGCTGCCGGGACGCTGGGGGCGGCTTCATTGGCGGGGACTACGGCAGGAGCTGCGGGCTCTGCCACTGCGGGTCCCGCTATGAGCAGCGAAAAGCTAAGCAAGCTGCTTCTGGATGGCGCTGAGGCTGAGGGCAGTGTGGTGGAGCGACGGGAAGGCGGCTGGTATGGCAAAGGAATTACGGGCTCGGCATCGGCCGGGTTAACGACCGGGGTGAGTGCAGAAGGCGCCATGGTTGAGGCAGGATATGAGAATGACTATGTTCAGGGCTCTGTCAGTCTTGCCAAGGCGGAGGTCGAGGCCCAGGTGAAGAACGGAAATCTGGAGATTGGTGCCGAGGCGACTCTGAACAAGTATGAAGGCGGATTTAATATTCCGCTTCCGTTTACCGGTAAGGAGCTTAATATCGGCGGCTCGGCATCGCTGGGAGTCGTTGGCGGCTCTGCCGAGGTCGGAAAAAGCGGTTTGAAATTTCATATTCCTCTTGGCCCTGGAGTCAGCCTTGTCGGCGTAGGAGGCAACGTGACCGTCGAATAAGGAAGATCCACAGCAAGGTATGGAAGGGAGAGGCCAGGCCGTGCATAGCCGGTTTAAAGTAATTATGATCAGCATCGCTGTCGTCGGCGTACTGGGCACCATTATTCCCAATTTGGCTGATCCAGCGCTGCAGGTTAGAGAAAAGGCCGTGATTTGCATTTCCTTGGGGGTCTTCATTCCCCTTGTGACTGCCGCGGTATACAAAGTAGGAACAATGCTCATGAAGGAGAAATGAACATGGAAGCTGTACAAGAGAAGCTGCTGCCGATCGGGTCGGTGGTCAAATTTAAGGACTGGGACCAGAATCTGATGATCTACGGGCGAATGCAGAACGACTCCAAGAGCGGAAAACGTTGGGATTATGTCGCCTGCTTTTATCCGCACGGAAATTTAACGGCGGATTCCAATGTATTTTTTAATCATAAGGATATCTCTGAGGTCGTATTTCAAGGCTATGTCAATGAAGAGGAGCAGCAGTTCCGGGAGGCTCTGCTGGAGGGCATTGCGAAGGCGGATCAATCCAGCTCGGCGCAATAACCATTGAACATCCGTTAGTAAGTTACTTTGATTACGGTGTCATGAAAAAAGCTTATATTGGTGTTATCTGTGTGAACCAAGCACAGCACCAATATGAGCTTTTTATTTATTTTTAATTCATTCCGTAAAATCTTTAAAACAAACATAAACAAGTATATTCAAAACTAATCGGGCGTGTTATAATGAGATAAATCCGAATATTGAGGTGGAGAGGAGATCGTCAATGAGTAATATTGATAATTCAAATGTTTTCAAAGATATTCAAAACAACAGCCAGCTTGAAAAGCTGGTAAGACGCTCTAACCAAATTGGCTCAGACCGTACGGTTTGCAACTGGGGAGGAGGAAATACCTCCAGCAAAATGGTTATTCAAGATTTCCGGGGGCGGGACGTTGAGGTCATGTACGTCAAGGGAAGCGGGTCGGATCTAGCTAGTATGAAGGCTTCCAACTTTACAGGTCTTCGTATGGAGGATATTAAACCGCTCATGGAGCGCGACAGCATGACAGATGAAGAAATGGTGGCTTATCTCGCGCAATGTATGGTAGATGCCAAAGCTCCAAGAGCGTCCATTGAAACGCTGCTGCATGCATTCCTTCCCTTTCAGCATATCGATCATACCCACCCCGACTCCATTATCAGCTTATGCTGTGCAGATCGAGGCAAGGAGCTCGCCCAAGAAATTTTCGGAGATCGATTTGTTTGGGTTCCCTATATTAGACCGGGCTTTACTCTCTCCAAAATGATCGCAGAAGGTGTAGCTGGAAACCCGAACGCTGAGCTTGTACTTATGGAAAAGCATGGACTGGTCACTTGGGGAGATACCTCGGAAGAATGCTATGCCCAGACGATCAAGGTTATTAAAGAGGCAGAGGCTTTTATTGAAGCTCATGTGGAGCAGGAGCAGCTATTTGGAGGCGAGAAATATAAGGCACTGCCTGCCGAAGAGCGGAAGCGAGTTGCTGCAGCCATTATGCCTGTAATTCGCGGTGCAGTATGCGACAGTAAAAAAATGATTCTTACATTTGACGATGCAGAGGATGTGCTGACATTCGTCGGTGGGAAAAATTCTGCAGAGCTGTCTCAGGTCGGCGCAGCCTGTCCAGATCATCTCGTTCATACCAAAGTCGTTCCTCTGTTTGTGGACTGGACACCTGACGCCGAAGATGTGGAAGGACTGAAGTCCAGGCTAATTGAAGAAATAGAAGCCTACAAGCAGCACTATGCTGATTATTTTGAGCGTAATCATAACGATGGGGATGTCATGTTCGAAGCCGCACCGCGCGTGATTCTAATCCCAGGTGTCGGCATGATTAACACAGGAAAAAGCTGGGCAAATTCACGGGTAAGTGGTGCTTTATATCATCGTGCAATTGCAGTTATGCGCGGTGCTACCACGCTTGGGAATTTTGTATCCTTGACTGAGAATGAGTCCTATAACGTGGAATATTGGCCACTCGAGCTTTACAAGCTCTCTTTAGCTCCTGCTGAAGCGGAATTTTCCCGAAAGGTTGCTTTTATAACGGGGGGAGCTGGCGGGATCGGCAGTGAAACAGCTAGACGTCTGGTACAAGAAGGGGCACATGTGGTGCTGGCGGATCTGAATGCAGAAGGTGCCAAGCAGGTTGCTGAAGAAATTAATGCAGTGTATGGAGAGAACATGGCTTATGCTGTGAAGATGGATGTGACGGATGAAGAAGCGGTTCGCCAGGCTTACACGGAGGCTGCGATACAATACGGCGGCGTGGATATCCTTGTCAACAATGCGGGCTTGGCGACATCCAATGCATTTGAGGAAACCTCGCTCAAGGAATGGAACCTGAATATGAACGTACTCGGAACCGGTTATTTCCTGGTCGCACGGGAAGGTTTCAAAATGATGAAGGCTCAAAATACTGGGGGCAGCATGGTATTTGTCGGCTCTAAAAACTCTATATATGCCGGCAAGAATGCCAGTGCATACAGCTCTGCGAAAGCGCTTGAAGCGCATCTGGCCCGCTGCATTGCTGCCGAAGGGGGACCCTACGGTATACGAGTGAACACCGTTCTCCCGGATGCGATCCTGCAAGGTTCTGCCATCTGGAATTCCAGTTGGCGAAATGAACGTGCAGCGGCGTATGGTATTGAACCGCATGAGCTCGAAGAATATTACCGGAAGCGCACCACGTTATTGGTCAATATTTACCCCCGAGATATTGCAGAGGGCATTGCATTTTTCGCCTCCTCCAAAGCCGAGAAGACGACGGGCTGCATGCTGACCATCGACGGCGGTGTACCCGCTGCGTTCACTCGGTAAATACCGTTATTGGGAGGGACTAAAGTTGAGGAAAGAAACTGCTCAAAGCTATGATTATGCCAAGCAATTGTATGCAGCCCATGGAATTGATACGGAGAAGGTGCTCCAGGAGCTTGAAAAGGTTAAAATCTCTATCCATTGCTGGCAGGGCGATGATGTGCGTGGATTTTTATTCCGAGATAAAGAACTCACGGGAGGCATATCCGTTACTGGACAATATCCTGGAGCCGCCCAGACGGCAGTACAGCTTCGTCAGGATTTGGAGAAAGCGTTATCCTTAATTCCGGGAAAGCATAAAATCAATCTCCATGCGATTTATGCCGACACGGAGGAAGAGGTTGATCTGGATTCCTTGGAGCCTAAGCACTTTCAAAATTGGGTGAACTGGGCAAAAGAACAGGGGCTGGGCCTGGATTTCAATCCAACCTGCTTCTCCCACAAAAATTCCAGTGATGGATTTACCCTTAGCCACAGCGATCCGAAGATTCGCAGATTCTGGATTGAGCATTGCCAGGCTGCGCGTAGAATTGGTGCCCATTTTGGAGAGCAGCTGGGGCAGACCTGTGTGACAAATATATGGATTCCAGACGGCTACAAGGATGTTCCCGCAGATCGTCTGGCTCCTCGACAGCGGCTGAAAGCATCGTTGGATGAAATATTCAAGGAGGAGCTTGACCCGCAATTTAACCTTGACGCGGTAGAGAGTAAGCTGTTTGGAATTGGCTCAGAGGCCTATGTTGTCGGGTCTCATGAATTTTATATGGGCTATGGGATACTGAACAACAAGCTGATCTGTCTGGATTCCGGTCATTTTCACCCTACAGAAGGCATTGCCGGTAAGCTTTCTTCGCTTTCACTGTTTACAGAGGGGATTCTGCTGCATGTCAGCCGTCCGATGCGTTGGGACAGCGACCATGTCGTGACGATGGATGACGAGCTTGTGGAGATCGGAAGAGAGCTGGTTCGCGGGAACCTTCTGGATAAAACGCATGTGGGTCTGGATTTTTTTGATGCCAGTATTAACCGGATTGCTGCCTGGGTGATCGGGACACGCAATACATTGAAAGGCATACTTAGAGCCATGCTGGAGCCTATCGAGTTACTGAAGGCTGCAGAACATGAGGGGGATTATACGACACGCTTGACACTTCTGGAAGAGTTCAAGGCCTACCCTTTTGGTGCCGTGTGGGATTATTATTGTGAATCGCATGGAGTGCCCGTCCGGGAAGAGTGGCTGACAGAAGTAAAGTCTTATGAGAAAAATGTTCTGCTGCCACGAAATTCGTGATGTAGCTCATTCTATGGAAGCGTTAGAGAGGGATGACAAGCATGAGTACAGCATTGGCATTTGATCTGGGCGCGAGCAGTGGCAGAGCACTGCTTGGTCGATTGGACAACGGTAGATTGTTCGTTGAAGAGCTGCATCGTTTTCCCAACGATCCAGTCCTTGTTTCCGGAAGGCTGCACTGGGATATTCTCAGGCTGTACCATGAAATAAAGCAAGGCCTGCTGGCGGCTAAGGAACACGCAAGCGCACCGAGCTCGGTTGCCATTGATTCTTGGGCTGTCGATTTCGGATTCATCGGAACAGACGGAGAACTACTGCGCAATCCATACCATTACCGCAATTTTCATAGCCCAGAAATGATGGAAGAAGTTCTAAGCATGGTCTCCAAATCAGAGATTTACAGCAAGACCGGCATTCAGTTTCTGCCCTTTAATACGATCTATCAGCTGTACTCTATAAGAAAACATCAGCCCGAGCTGCTTGCCGGTGCAAAAAAGCTGCTCATGATTCCTGATTTGTTACGTTATTTCTTGACGGGTGAAATGTACAGTGAGTTTAGTAACGCCTCAACGACCCAAATGTATAACCCGCTTCTGGGAAACTGGGATCAGGAGCTGATCAGCAAGATTCAGCTTCCTTTGAATATTTATCCTCCGGTACTTCAATCCGGAGAGAACGCGGGAAATATTCGGGCTTCAGTTATTCAGGAGCTTGGCCTCAACGGCATGACACTTTATACTGCAGCGGAGCATGATACAGGCTCTGCTGTAGTATCTGTACCTGCTCTGCAGCACCAATTCGCTTATCTAAGCTGCGGAACCTGGTCCCTAATCGGAACGGAGATTGACCATCCTATGATGACTCCCGAGGCGCTGGAGCTAAACTTCACCAATGAAGGAGGGGCTTGTGGAACATACCGTCTCCTCAAAAATATTATGGGCTTGTGGATCCTGCAAGAAAGCAGACGTGTCTGGGCGAACAAAGGGGCTTTGTATTCCTTTCCGGAATTAGTTAAGATGGCAGAAGAAGCGGAGCCTTTTGTTACCGTTATCGACCCCGATCATGATCTCTTTCTAACCCCGGGAGATATGCCGTCACGCATTCAAGAATTAGCTAAGCGAACGGCACAGCCGGTACCAATAACGCCGGGCGAAATCACACGCTGCATTTTAGAGAGCCTGGCCCTGAAATACCGCTTGACACTGGACGAAACGGAGCGGGTGTCAGGACGTGTGTTTGATGGACTCCATATGGTAGGCGGAGGCATTTACAATGAGCTGCTGTGTCAATGGACAGCGAATGCCATCGGCCGACCCGTATGGGCAGGCCCCGCTGAAGGCAGCGCGATCGGGAATCTTGCGATCCAGTTTATTGCACGAGGCGAGTTCTCCGGTATCATGGAAGCGAGAAGAGTGATCCGTAATTCTGTTGAAGTCAAGGAATATGAGCCTCAGCAAATACAGAGGTGGGAGGAAGCTTACCAAGCATTTCGACAGAACGCTGGAATTTCTAAATAAATTTATTGATAAAGGGATGGAACGGGATGTTGGTTGTAGAGCGATACGAAAAAATAGTGCAGCTTGTCAATGAGCGGGGCAGCATTCGAGTGAGCGAATTAAGTGAGATTTGTGGAGTGACAGAGGAGACGATCCGGCGTGATTTGGACCGACTTGAAAGATCCGGTCAGCTGCGCCGTTCTCATGGAGGCGCGGTCAGCGTTCATAGTCATTCTGCTCCCGGACGATCCCAGCCAGAGACGCCGTTTTTCGAAAGGGAAGTCGCGAATGCAGCGGAGAAACAGCGGATCGCTGAAGCGGCAGTCAAGCTGATACAGCCACATCACAAAATTCTGTTAGATGCCAGCTCTACTGCGTGGTACGTTGCTCAACTTATCCCGGATATTCCGCTTACAGTGTTGACCAATTCAATGAAGGCCGCAGCTGAATTAGGAGGCAAGGAAAAGATTGAAGTCATATCCGTTGGAGGGATTATGGCTCATCGTTCTCTTTCTTTTGTGGGGCCTCTAGCTGAGCGGGCGCTCGATTCCTATTACGTAGATTTGGCGTTTATGTCTTTCAAAGGAGTGCATCTAGAGCGAGGGTTAAGCGAATCCAATGAGCTTCAAGCCAGAGTCAAGCACAAGATGATCGGAATTGCCGAGAAGGTTGTATTGCTGGCTGATTCGAGCAAGTTTGGCATTCTTGCATTTAAGCAGGTGGCAGATCTGAAAAGCGTGGATACGATCATTACAGATGAGCGGGTGCAGCCCGAGAGCCTGCAAGCCTGCAAAGAGCTTGGGATTAAAGTGATTCCGGTATAAATTAAAGTGGAGGTGCTCCGCATGAAAATATCGATTTTTGCGACCTGCTTGAGCGACACTCTTTTTCCACATGTCACGACGTCCATGGTGCGCCTGCTCGCGCGCTATGGGCTTGATTTGAATTTCCCGGAGAGTCAGACCTGCTGCGGACAGCCGGCGTATAACAGCGGTTATTGGGATGACGCGAAGAAAAGCGCGCGTTCAATTTTGGATGCGTTTACAGAAAGTGATTTTGTGATTTCTCCCTCCGGCTCGTGCACGTATATGATCCATCATTACAGCAGTCTATTCAAGGATGAACCGGAATATCTTCACAAAGCCAAGCTCCTTCAAGACAAAACGTATGAATTTACGCAATTTTTAGTCAACGTTCTCGGTATTACAGATGTAGGTGCGATCTTTCCTCATAAGGTAACATATCATCCATCCTGTCATGGCAGCCGCCTGCTTGGCGTAAAAGAAGAGCCTATGCAGCTCATGAGCCAGGTCGCGGGTCTTGAGCTGGTGCCTCTGCCGTTCGCGGAGGACTGTTGCGGGTTCGGGGGCACGTTCGCGGTCAAAATGGCCGATATTTCCGGAGCCATGGTCACGGAAAAAGGAGATCATGTCATTGAAACCGAGGCCGAGGTGCTGGTCGGTCTGGACATGGCCTGTCTGATGAACATCGCGGGACACCTTCGCTTCAGAGGGGAAAAGATTCGAGTGATGCACCTCGCTGAGCTGCTATACGAGGGGCTTGAGGAGCAGGAGGTGAAGCAGGCATGAGTTCAGCGCCTAAGGGTAGTGTGAAAAAGCGCTCGCGACTTGCCCTGGATAACGATTTCCTCCGCAGTGCTGTAAGGTTTACGACGGAGCGGCTGCGCAGCGGCAAGATTAAAGCCTCTGAAGAGCATGGCAATTGGGATGCATGGCGGGAGCGCGGCAGGCAGATCCGGCTGCACACCATTGCTCACCTAGATTATTACTTGACCCAGTTCGCAGACAATGCCCGAGCGAACGGGGTGCATGTGCATTTTGCAGACAATGCGCAAGAGGCGGTGGAGCTCTCGCTTAGCATTGCGAAGCAAACCGCTGCGAGGTCAGTGGTTAAATCGAAATCGATGGTGTCTGAGGAGCTGCATCTGAATCGGGAACTGGAGTCCATCGGTGTAGAAGCGATCGAGACAGATCTCGGAGAGTACATTATCCAGCTGGCTAACGAAGCTCCATCTCACATTATTATTCCTGCCATTCATAAGAACCGATATCAGATCGCAGACCTGTTATCCAAGGAAGCAGGTGAGACTCTTCCCCCTGAAACCTCCATTCTGGCCGGATTTGTCCGGAGCAAGCTGCGGGAAAGGTTTCTTGAGGCTGATATTGGCATGACTGGCTGCAATTTTGCCATCGCCGAGACCGGTTCCATTGTGCTGTTTGAGAATGAAGGCAATGCGCGTATGGTAACTACGGTTCCGAAGACTCAGATCACCCTGATGGGAATGGAACGGATTATTCCTTCCTGGAATGATCTTGAAGTCATGGCTACGCTGCTGCCCAGATCAGCGACCGGGCAGAAGCTGACGGTTTACATGTCAGGAATTACAGGTCCTAGACGCGCAGAAGATGGAGATGGACCGGATGAAATGCATATTATTATTCTGGATAATGGCCGCTCTCTGCAGCTCGGAGATCCGGAATTTCAGGAGCTGCTGAATTGTATCCGCTGCGGCGCCTGCCTGAATGCATGTCCGGTGTATCGCCAGATTGGTGGTCATGCTTATGGAGGCACTTATAGCGGCCCCATCGGAGCGGTTCTGACCCCTGCACTGAAAAAAAACGTCGCAGAGTGGGATGATATTGCGAATGCGTCCAGTCTCTGCGGTGCCTGCTACGAGGCTTGTCCTGTCAAGATTCCATTGCATGACATGCTTGTCTATTTACGAAGGCGCAAGGTAGAGGCGGGACGAGGCAGCAAGCTGGAAGCGATCGGAATGAAGGGCTTTGCCGCCGTCATGAATAATTCCAAGCGCTATCGTGCTGCAGTCCGGCTGGGACGGGTCGGGCAGAAGCTGGTGGCACGCTCAGGTGAGATTACCATTCAAGCTGGGCCTTTGAAAGGGTGGAACACATACCGTGTCACGCCGGCGATTCCGGACCAATCGTTCAGGCAGCAGTGGCCCAATCTGAAGCAGGAGCTAGAGTCAGAACAACAGAACATACCGCAAGAGCTGGAGCAAAGACTTGCTTTAGAGCTGAAGAAGCGGCAGCGCGGAGGTGATGTGTCTTGAAGCAGAATCGAACCAACTCGCACAATGTGAATGCCGATCAATCTGGTGCTGGGAGTCCGAATTCCCGAGAAGCTTGGCTAGCCGAGCTGCAGGCTGCTTCTCTTCTGAAACAGAAGTCATTTATGGAAGGCATTGCAGCCAAGCTAAACAGGCCGCGTATTCTATCCAAGCCGGAGCAGCCCTTTCGCGGAGCACCTGAATTCTGGAACTCCTTTCAATGGACCACGGAAGAACAACTGCAGCAATTTATAGCCAATTTTCAGGCTGCAGGCGGACAGGCTGTACATCTAGCAACCTCGTCGGAAGCTGCGAATTTCATCGCAGGCCTTGCAGAAGAAATGAAGGCTACCCGCATATTAATGCATCATCAGCCCGGTCTTGATAGGTTAAGGCTTGCACAGCAGCTGCAGCATGCACAGGTTACAGTCTGGAATGACGAAGTGGACATCAATGGGATCGAGCATGCGGCGCGGGCTGAGATTGGTGTAATCGAAGCCGATCATGCCGTAGCCTATACAGGCTCGCTCGTTACTAAATCCTCGGCACACCAGGGTCGATCCGTCAGTTTGCTGCCCGCAGTGCTGATTGCGATTATCCCTGTAAGCCGTCTCGTGACCAGGCTGGGCGAAGTTCTTGCAGAGCTGGACAGTGCGGGACGAGAGAAACTTCCGGCAGGTATTCATTTCATATCCGGTCCAAGCCGGTCGGCAGACATTGAGAACGATCTCACCATTGGTGTTCATGGTCCAGGCATTGTGTATGCCCTGCTCGTTGATCAGTGGTAAATAGTTGCTTCAATTATACCGATATATTCATCGTGCCGCTTTTTTTAGGTGCAAAGAGCGATTTTTTGGGTAATGACCAGATATGCTCTTTTCTTGTTGTGAACCTGCAGGGCGGCTGCCGGGTATAGGCAGGTCCGAAATAGGGTAAACATACAAAGACCATCATCCTAGTTCCTAGTGAGGTTACGCCATGAAATTATCACGTATGATTGATCAGCTGAAGCTAAAGCGCATAACTGGGGACCTTGAGATTGATATCAGCCAGATTGAGACCGATTCACGAAAAATAGAGCCGGGCAGCATGTTTATTTGCATTACCGGTTTTCAGCAGGACGGACATCAGTACGTCGGGGAGGCCATCCGCAACGGAGCGGCAGCCATTATGGCGGAGCGCTTCATTCCCGGTGTACCACCGGAAGTGAGTCTCGTCATCGTGCCTGACACCCGGCGTGCGCTGCCGATCATCGCCAATGCTTTTTATGACAATCCATCCTGTGGACTTCGCCTGATCGGCATTACCGGGACGAACGGCAAAACAACCACCGCCCATATGGTGGAGCATCTCCTCAATGCATCCGGCCGCAATGCGGGTAGTGTTGGCACCTTGAGTATGACCTATAAAGACATTCAGGAAGAAGCCGTGAACACAACGCCGGATCCATTGCGACTTCAGAAATTCTTAAGAACGATTGCGAATGCCGGTGCCGAGTACGCGGTCGTAGAGGTATCCTCTCATGGTCTGGATATGGGGAGAGTGCTGGGCTGTGGTTTTCAAACCGCTGCATTTACAAATCTCGCCCACGATCATCTGGACTATCATCATCATATGGACGAGTATCGAGGCTCTAAGGAGCTGCTGTTCTCAAGACTTGGCAATAGCGTAGACGATATGCAGAAAACCGCGGTGTTGAACGGAGACGATGCTGCATCCGCATACTATGCTAAAAGAACGGCCGCACAGGTGGTTACTTATGGCCTCGGTGAAGACTGTCATCTCCGCGGCATTCAGGTCGAAAGATCCGACCAAGGCTCCAGGTTCACAATTCAGACCTATACGGGGGATCAGTACCCTGTAGTATTAAAGGTTCCAGGACTTCATAATGTGTACAATGCCCTTGCAGCGGCTGCGATCTGCTCATGCGAAGGGCTGTCCTGGGATGAGATTACCCGAGGGCTGCAATCCTTTACAGGAATATCCGGAAGATTTGAGGATGTATCGACGGGCCAAAACTTTAATATTACCATAGATTATGCCCACAATCCGGAAGGGCTGAAAGCTGCACTGCTAACGGCTCGAGAGTGCACTTCAGGCAAAATTATTTGCGTCATGGGCTGTCGAGGTGAAAGAGACCGATTGAAGCGTCCCATCATGGCCGGTATTGCGGCTGATTTGGCAGATGGTGTTGTATTTACGTCAGACAATGTATACTCAGAGCAAATTGAAGATATTTTTCTCGATATGAGGCAGGGGCTGTCGGAGCAGCATTTGTCTAAAAGTGAATTTGTCGCGAACCGTCAGGATGCGATTCTCCAAGCCATTTATTCGGCGAATGCAGGCGATCGGATTCTGATTACTGGGCGCGGACACGAGAAATTCCTCTACACTTCTGACGGGTTGCAGCAGATGAGTGATGCCGACATTGTCCAGTCTCATATGGTGCGGGTGTAAATGTTAAATACTGCCGGAAATCCGGCAGTATTTTTATTTATCGAAACAGAGGAGGTTCAGCACATGAAAAAAACCTGGATATGGTTACTGTCCGCGGCGTTATTGTCCTCGTGCTCATCCAGTCCGGTACAGGATGAGTCATCCGGGGACCAGGAAGCCCCTGTGGATCAGCATTCTTCCGGCAGCCAAGCGCCGAAGCAGAATAGTGAGCAGGAAAGCTCCGACGGGTCGTACACGTACAGCGTAGTCGCAGAAGAATTGCAGATTCCATGGTCCATTGCGATCTCCGGGAAGGATATTTACATCAGTGAACGGGAAGGACAGATTGTATCGCTGAAGGATGGTCATCGGGAGCGTCTTCCGGTGGATACGAAGCAGCCTGTTAAGGCGCAGGGTGAAGGGGGGCTATTGGGCCTTGTGCTGGCCCCGGACTTTGCTAGCAGCCGATTAGCTTACGCTTATCACACGTACGAGGAAGGCGGCGAAATGAAGAATCGCGTCATACTCATTCGACAGGAGGAAGAGGCTTGGCAGGAGGTCGAGGCGTTCATTGAGGACATCCCGGGCTCTAATGTGCATAATGGCGGACGCATGAAATGGGGGCCCGATGAGAAGCTGTATTTGACTACCGGGGATGCAGGTGAAGGAGAGATGGCACAGAATGTCGAGAGCCTGGGAGGGAAAATATTACGTATGAACCCGGATGGCTCGATCCCGGATGACAATCCTTTTCCGAACTCCTATGTGTATTCCTACGGACACCGCAATTCTCAAGGTCTTGCCTGGGATGCGGCAGGGCGCATGTTCAATTCCGAGCATGGTCCCAGCGGCCGTGTCGGCGGGCATGATGAGATAAACAGCATTGAGCCGGGCAGTAATTATGGCTGGCCGGATAACATCGGGGATGAGCAGCAGGAAGGGATGGTACCTCCTTTGTTTCATACCGGCGAGGAAGCCATTGCCCCTTCGGGAACTCTTTATGAACGAGAGGACATGCTCCTGATTGCGGGTCTGAGGGGAGAAGCATTATACCGCTTTGATCTTGAAAAGAAGAAGCTGAACACCGTGCTGGACGGTGTCGGCAGAATTCGCGATGTACAGAAGAGTGAGGATAGAGTTTACCTCATTACGAACAATACCGACGGACGCGGGACACCATCTCCAGGAGATGACCGCCTGCTGCTGCTTCAGCCGAAGCAAGAGCAGAAATGATTAAATATGCGGGTTCTGGTTAATGATAATGGAGACCTGTCTAGGGCAGAATAAATCTTTTACAGGAAAGGAGCACATCTTATGTCAACCATATCACCTGAAAAGCTTCAGCAATGTATTGACGAGTGCCTGCGCTGCATGCAGGCATGCAATCGCTGCTACAATGCCTGCCTGGAGGAAGAAGACCTGCAAATGATGAAGGAATGTATCCAGCTGGATCGGGAATGTGCAGAGCTCTGCGCTTTTGCAGCTCAAGCAATGTCGATGAATAGCAGCTATATGAAGCAAATTTGTGAGGCTTGTGCTGAAATGTGCGAGGCTTGCGGAAACGAGTGCAGCAAGCACGAGCATGAGCACTGCCGTCAATGTGCGGAGGCCTGCTTCTCGTGCGCCAAGGCCTGCCGGGAGATGGCGGCCTAACTAATACGCTATTATGAAGTCCTATAAACGGCCCTAAACACTTCCTAAAGAATGTGTTTGGGCCGTTTTTGTCATGCTCCAAGCCCTGACTGAAACCCATGACAAATTGGTTACAAAAATGATTGACAGCTTGTCCTTTAATGTACTACATTAAGGGAGAGAGTTACAAAAATTTCATCAATATGCCGAATTTCGATATAGAAAACGGGGGAACCACTGCCGGGTGAATTATTCTTGTTTGAGAGGGAATATAGGGGACCCTTAACCGAACCCTTAGCTAACTCCGTAGGCACCGAAGGGAGCACTATCTTTTGAAGAAGCTGCTATTGTCTGTACTAGGTTCTGCTTTAATCTTTTCATCGGGTGCGGTTACGGCATTCGCAGATCAGGGGCCGAAGCTCCAAGCTGAAGTGACTAAGCTTGTCGGAACCCCTTATAAGTGGGGCGGCACGACCGTAAGTGGATTTGACTGCTCCGGGTTCATTTTGTACATATTTAGCAAGTATAATGTAGACCTGCCACGTACCTCCGCAGCCCAGGCTACCGTTGGTGTGAAGGTAGAGCGTGATGATTTAAGGCTTGGTGATCTGGTATTCTTTAACACGACGGGCAGAGGCGTATCTCATGCCGGTGTCTATATTGGTAACGGTCAATTTGCGCATGCTTCCACCAGTAAAGGTGTAAGAATCAGCAAGCTGAGCGAGTCTTACTATGACAGCAAGTACGTGACTGCACGCCGGGTGATCGACCAGAAGGATTACATCCAGATGGTGGGCGAAATCAGCTAAGCAAGAGGTATTATGATTGGAATCAGGGGCCTGCGATGAATTTCGCAGGCTTTTTGTGTATCATGGAGATATGAAGGAGGGGGTGATTCCATGCTCAAGCGACTGAAGTCATATCTGCATCAACGCCGGCGGCCCGCTTCTAATCCTGAGCCGGAGCTCGTGATCACAACGGAGCGGGACGAAGAGCGCACCCTGCTTCTCATTAAATCCGGTGTGCAGAGGTCGGTAGAGCCAATCATCGGGGAGACCGTTCTTCAGATCGCGGAGACGCATCAGGTTGAATGGAACTCCTTTTGCAAACGTGGAACCTGTGCGCGATGCCGCTGCATCATATTGGAAGGAGAGGAGCTGCTCTCCGCTCCGAACGAGGCTGAGGAGGCTCGGCTCGATCCGGAGGAGCTGGAGGAAGGCTACCGGTTAGGCTGCCAAGCCAAGGTGAAGCAGCCCGGAGATATGACGATTCGGCACGCGCCTTATTTCTAGGAATAAGGAGAGCGCCAGATGCCGCATGCTATCTTGTATAACGGTTAGGAGGGAATGTGTATGACTCGAAACCTGCAAAAGGTGCCCTATGGATATGTCCCCCCTGTGGAGACAACCAAAGGCACACTGATCTATTATGATCCTTTTGAAGAAATCGGCAGAGAGCAAGGGCTGTCTCAAGCGGTACAGGTGAAGACGGAGCAGGCTTTTCAGCGGCTTGTCCTGTATCCGCTCCATGAACAGACGATGAAACGAATGTACAAACGAGAGGGGACCTCCTTTTATAAAAGAGAACACGCATTACAGGACTGGATTCAGGAGCAGGGCAGGGAGGATATCGAGCTGGACGCCTGGGAAGGCAAACGGAAAAAATACGTCCCGATCGAAGCCGCCCTCCGCCATCTGACCGAGAAGAATCCAGCTCCGTATTTTCTGCTGGTGTCCGGAGCAACAGCCAATGCCTTCGCCTCTTATCATGTGTTTCAGGAGTGGATTGTCAAGATTCGCTTGCTGCTTCTGGACGAGCCGGTTTCACTTCATCCTCGGCTGCAGCAATATGACAGCCGATGGAGCAGGATCACTTTATGATATCTACTGCCGGCAGTGACCTTTAGGCCGATTTCCGCGGAATTAGCCGGGTAGAAAGCATGATCGTTTCCACCGGTGCCCCCGGGCGATGCAGGCGCCGTTCCAGCGCTTCAATGGCCCGGGCGCCCAGCTCTTCCTTGCTCAGCTGAATCGTTGTAAGTGGCGGAGCGGAGAGTGAAGCCCCCCAAACATTATCTATGCCGATGACCCGGCAGTCCTCCGGAATGGAGTAGCCGTGTTTTTGCAAAGTCTCCATCCACTCCAGCGCGATATCATCGTTCGCGCCAATCCATCCGTCAGGACGCTCGTCCTCCGGGATCTGCTCCAGAGACTTCAGCACTTCATCTCCCCAATGACCTCTTTCATAGGGCACCTGCCATTCCAGCAGAGTCGTGCCTTGCTGCAAAAAGTCACCACCCACACCTAATTGCACACCGATCCTTCGCTGCAAAAAGCTCGCCGAGCGTCCATCATCGGTAATGAAGCCAATACGCCGACAATGCTGTGACTGGAGAAACGTAGAAGCTGTGGCTCCGGCATTCACATCATCGTGGCGAACCGTATCACACTGCAGCAGCGGCTCCTGATGATCCACTAGGACTAAGGGGAGCTGGATAGCTGCCATTCGCTGCAGCAGCGGATACGGAAAAGCTCCCATAACAATAATGCCGATGCATTGATCCCAATGGACATGAGGGGCAATGAGCTGCTCTGCCGGAACGTCTGCAGGCGACAGCTCCTGCGGCGGAGATACGATTGCATGCAGCCATCCTCGCTCCTCACAGGCTGCAAGCATGCCTGAAAGCACCCGCTCCCAGTAATTCGGCTCGCCGCGGTTCTGCTGCTTCATGCAGATCAGCACGAAGGAAGCCTCCCGGTTGTCATCCGGCGATTCCTGGTTGTCAGGCTTAGCCATAGCTATTGAAGTGCGATAGCCTGATGCTCTGGCTAGCTCCAGCACCCGGCTGCGTGTCGCTTCACTGACGCCTGACTTTCCGCTCAATGCTCTGGAAACGGCATATTTGGACAGGCCAAGCTGGTCGGCCAAGGTTTGAATCGATACTTTTCGTGACATATTCAATTCTCCTCTCCGTTAATTCCAATACTTCATGAAATCGCATTGACGTATAATACGCTCCGAAGTACACTAAAGGCTAATAACGTTATGATAGTTGATGATAACAAAAATAACAATATATAAAGAAGGCATTATATGCTTTATGCTCACTTCTTCAAGTCACGAAAGGACGGCAGCCTATGATTTACATCCAGCGGTTTATTCAATTTTTGTCAGATAAGCAGTGGAGAGAAAGCATTGAGATTACTGAATGGAATATGCAAAAGGCTAAATACATCATGCCCGGGGTGTATGAAAGGTTGACGGAGCAGCCGGAGCTGACCTCCGTGAATCCGTTGAACAGCCAGCATGGGATTACGTATTTTCTAAGCAAGCAGGTGGAAATTCCATCTCACTGGCAAGGTGCAGAGGCTGCTCTTGTATTTGAGGCGGGTGGCGAAGGTCTGTTGAAGGTGAATGGAGAGCCGTATCATGGCCTGGATCGTAACCATTGGTTTGTACCGCTGCCTGCGGTGAGGGTAGGGACTGCGCCACAGCTGGACATCGAGCTGTATGATCCCATACCGGAGCCCGTAGATCCTTTAAATCAGCAGGCGGTGATTCAGCCTGTCATTTCAGGCATTACGAGCCGGCTGGTCTGGGTTAATGAACCGGTTCAGAACCTCCTGCATTCCGTAAAAGTTGCGTATGAAGCCTGCCGCTATCTCCCAGAGGAGGATTTGCGGCGTCTTCGCATTCACAAGCAGTTGACGCAGGTGATGGATGAATTGTATGGCGCTGCAGATGCAGTGCTGGCTGACGGGCAGCGCATCTCGGCGATTGAGTCCAAGCTCATGGACAAGGTACGTCAAGAGAAGCCGGATGAGGGCTTGAATGGCGTCATGCATATGGTAGGACAATCCCATATTGATATTGCCTGGCTATGGCCGGTCCGGGAAACGGTACGCAAGGTCAGCCGGACCTTTTCCACGGTTACCACGCTGATGGAGAAATATCCGGACTTTAAATACAGTCAGAGCCAGCCTATTCTATACGCCTTTGTCAAAGAGCATTACCCGGAGCTGTATAGCAAAATTAAGCCGCTCATCGCGGAAGGCCGATGGGAGCTCGTCGGCGGAATGTGGGTTGAGCCGGATCTCAATATTCCGAACGGCGAGTCATTGGTGCGTCAAATGCTGCACGGTCAGCTATTTTATGAACAGGAGTTCGGGAAGCGTTCCGATATTGAGTGGCTGCCGGATACTTTCGGGTACTGTGCTTCACTTCCACAGCTGCTGAAGCAGGCGGGAGTACGCTACTTCATGACGACGAAGCTGGGCTGGAATGATACGAACAAATTTCCGTATGACTTGTTTTATTGGGTCGGTATAGATGGAACAGAGCTGCTTTCCTATCAGAATCATGGCGTGAATGAGCATACACTGCCCAAGGACATTCACGAGCACTGGCAGTCCTTTGGTCACAAGGATCAGCAGGATGAGCTGATGCTTCTGTATGGACATGGAGATGGCGGCGGCGGTGTGACTCATGAGATGGTAGAGTATGTGCGGCGCGGTGATCTGATGCCGGGGCAGCCGAAGGTGCGCTTTGCGACGGCGGCAGATTTCTTCCAGAGTATCGAACAGAAGCAGCCTCAGCTGCCGAAGTGGCATGGCGATCTGTATTTGGAGCTGCACCGGGGCACATATACTACTCATGCCAAGAACAAGCGCTATAACCGTTATGCTGAGCGGCTGTATCGGGATGCCGAGCTCTGGGGAACCATGGCTTCACTGGATGTGGCTTCAGCCCTTCCCGCCCAGAACCTGGAGGAAGGATGGAAGCTGATTCTGCTGAATCAATTCCATGATATTATTCCGGGAACAGCTATACCGGAGGCGTATGAAACGTCAACGGCGGAGTACGGGCGTATTTTTGAAATTGGAGAAGGGTCTTTGAAAAACTCGCTTGCGGCTATTACCGCTCAGGTAGATGTCTCTTCACGGGATGGAGGTGCATATGTCATCTATAACAGCCTGGGCTGGAGCCGTAACGAGACGATCGAAATTCAAGGCGGCGAAGAGCTGCGCCATGCTGCCGTTTATGATGTGCAGGGTCCCCTTATGTTTGATGTGAGCCAGGGTACGGGAGCGGGCGTAACCTTAACGATCCAGGTCAAAGAAATTCCGGGATTTGGATATAAGACAATCTGGGTCCAGCCGGCCGCTGTATCGGGCTCTGATCCGGCAGGAATCGAAGCTGCTGCAATCCATGAGGATTTGGGAGAGGGGATAGATACCCCGTTTTACAAGCTGATCTTTAATGAACAAGGTGAAATTACCAGCTGGTATGATAAGCTCAGTAACCGGGAGCTTATCTCTGCAGGCTGCGTTGCAAATGAGCTGCAGCTATTCCATGACCGTCCAACCTACTGGGACGCGTGGGACATCGATCCCCGTTATGAGACGAAGCGGGCAGATCAAGTGGAGCTGATTCAGAAAAAGGTATTGCTGAGAGGACGGGTCAAGCAAGTGCTCAGCTTCGCCTGGAAATTGGGACAATCAGTCATCACCCAAGAAATGACCTTCTATGAAGATCGCAGACGGGTGGATTTTAAGACGCATGTGGATTGGAAAGAGGATCATAAGCTGCTGAAGGTCGCTTTTCCCGTAGATCTGGTGGCATCCAAAGCAAGCTATGAGATTCCGTTCGGCGCACTGGAGCGGCCGACCCATCGCAACACCAGCTGGGAGCAGGCGCAATTCGAGGTGTGCGGCTACCGCTGGGCAGATGTGTCGGAGAACGGATTTGGAGTCAGCCTGCTGAACGACTGCAAATACGGCTATGACATCAAGGATGGGGTGATGCGCCTGTCCTTGCTGCGGGCGCCATCTTGGCCGGATGTCGCGGCTGACCGCGGAGAGCACGAGTTCACATACGCGCTGTACCCGCATGAGGGAAGCTGGAGTCAGGCCCATACGGTCCGAGAGGCTGCTGAGCTGAACACGCCGGTTCACATCGTTGAAGCCCTAAAAGAAGCCGCGGCTTCGACACCTGCACGGCCTGCTGAGCTATCCTGGCTGAAGCTGAACAGCCGCCATGTGATCCTCGATACCGTAAAGCCGGCCGAGAAGGGCGAAGGCACCATCGTGCGGCTGTACGAATCCTCAGGAGGCCGGGAAACCGTGACCTTGAACTGGCCTTACCCAGGCATCAGAGTCACTTCTGTCAATTTGCTGGAGGATGAGCTGGATCAACAGGCGCTGAAGGTGGAGGACGGCAGCATTACACTGGATTTCAAGCCTTTTGAAGTAAAATCGATCAAAATACAATAAGATGCTTAAAAGACCCATGAAGCGTGTGCTTCGTGGGTCTTTTGCTGTATTAGCCAGCTCATCCGCCGATCATCAATGCCTTTCATTTCGCTTGTCGTACGTGATTCGCGCTATCGCATCATGAAGATGGATCGATTCCTCGTTTCTACACTCAACGGTAAAGGCTTGTACCTCTTCAATCTCATATAAATCGGCAGCCACAAGGCGAACCATATCTTCTACGAAGCAGGGATTCTCATAGGCGTGCTCCGTTACTTTTTTCTCGTCCGGACGCTTTAAAATGGGGTGCAGGGCACTGCTGGCATTAGATTCCGCAGCATGCAGAAGCACGGTTTTCCAGTCAAAGCTAGGAGCCATCTTGCCATTGACGCGGAGGAGTGGAGTTGTTAAAATATTATTCGTAATTGTTACTATTAATAATCGTAATGTTTACGTATGAAATATAGCTGCTAGGATGTAGTTCGTAAGGCTCGTAAGGGGAAAGGTGGTTTCAAAGAGATGGCAACGATCATATCGATGAATAATGTGGAGTTTGGCTACGACGATGTTCCTTGTCTGGAGGAAGTCAGTGTACATATTGATGAGGGTGAATTTATAGCTGTTACCGGACAGAATGGAGCTGCCAAATCGACTTTACTCAAGCTGATGCTGGGCTTGCTGAGGCCTTGGAACGGAAAGGTACAGCTGGCGAAACGTAAAGAGGATGGGACCAAGCTTAGAATCGGCTATGTTTCCCAGCAGGTGGCTGCCTTTAATTCGGCCTTCCCCAGCACTGTGGTTGAATTTGTGCGCTCCGGCCGGCATGTGCACGGCTCCTGGATCCGGAGATTGAACACCAAGGATCATGAGATGGTGGAAGACGCGCTCAAGCAGATGGGGATGTGGGAGCTTCGACAAAAGAGAATCGGGGAGCTGTCCGGAGGACAGAAGCAAAAGATTTGTATTGCCCGCGCGCTCGCTTTGGAGCCCGACTTGCTTCTGCTGGATGAGCCGACGACTGGAATGGATTCCGAGAGCCGGGAAGATCTTTATCGGTGCTTGCAGAATCAGGTCGTAGGACAGGGAAGAACAGTCGTAATGGTCACCCACGCATTGCAGGAGATGGAGCAGTATGTGCATCGTATTGTGAAGCTGGAGCGAAAGGAGGACCGGGGATGGAAATGCTGCACTACGACTTCATGCAGCGGGCATTTTGTGCCGGCGGCATCATTGCAATAGTAGCATCTGTACTCGGCGTTTATCTGATGCTTCGGAGACAAGCGCTGATGGCGGATATGCTGGCACATGTGTCTCTTGCCGGTGTAGCGGGCGGAGTGTACCTAGGGCTTAACCCGACAATAACAGGAATCGTCATCGTTGTGATCGGGGCCGTCGTTGTGGAATATGTCCGCAAAGCCTATAACACGTACAGCGAAATCTCGATCGCCATTATTATGATCGGAGGTCTTTCGTCCGCTGTGATCTTGATGAGCCTGAGCAAAAATGTAAGTACCGGATTTACGTCCTACTTGTTTGGGTCTGTCGTTGCCATTAATCAGATGGAGCTGTTTATTATGAGTGCGGCCGCCGTCATCGGCGGGATCTTTTTCTTCCTGATGCGAAGGCCGCTGTATCAAATTATCGTCGATGAAGAAGCAGCTACGGCGAATGGATTACCTGTTCAATGGATCTCGCTCGGTTTTAGTATCGTCACCGGAATGATCGTTGCGGCTGCCATGCCAATTGTTGGAGTTCTTCTCGTTTCCTCCCTCATTGTGCTGCCGGCATCCCTTGCGATACGGATTGCGTCTAGCTTTGCGGCTGCCCTGGTCATTTCCATGCTGGTAGGTGTATCCGGCGTTTTCCTGGGTTTGACTGCATCATACGAGCTGAGCACGCCACCGGGAGGCACCATTGCTTTTGTATTGCTGATGATGCTTATTCTCGGCACGGGAATGAAGCGGCTGGTATCGGCGTGGAAGAAAGGAACCCAACGGAAAGAAAGAGGAATGGAGAACGAGAAGGAGCAGCCGGCGCGGCATACAGACCGTGCTGCAGTAACGGATCAGTAAGAATTAAATTTTGAATTGTAATTAGGTAGAACAAAGGAGAGTTTATGATGAATAGATGGAAGAAATGGTTGAGCAAAACAGCATTCGTCTCGTTAGGTCTTGTTGTGATGCTGACAGGGTGTGGGAATGAAGAGAAGGAAACGGTCACCGGTGAAAACGGCGAAGCTGAGAGATTAAATGTGGTGACGACCTTTTATCCGATGTATGAATTCAGCAAGCAGATCGCAGGTGAACATGCAGACGTTGTTGCGCTCGTGCCTGCAGGAGTGGAGCCCCATGTCTGGGAGCCCAGCCCGCAGGATATGGCCAAAATTAAGGAAGCGGATATTTTTGTATATAACGGCGGCGTAGAAGGCTGGGTAGAAGATGCATTATCCAGTGCATCGAGCGAAAAGCGGATTGTTGTCAAAGCCAGTGAAGGCATCGAGCTGATGGAAGGGGAAGATGACGGTCACAATCACGGGCATCAGCATGGTCATGAGGAAGGGCATGAAGGCCATGAAGAAGGTCACGAGGGTCATGATGTAGGTCATGATCACGAAGGTGAGTCCGCAGGTGAGCATGAAGAGGGACACGACCATGCAGCCGAGGATAAGCACGCCCATGAAGAGGGTGATACCATCTTAGATCCCCATGTATGGCTGGATCCATCACTTGCCCAGAAGCAGGTTGCCACCATTCTGGAGGCCTACGAGCAAGCCGATCCCGCTCATGCTGCAAGCTACGCAAGCAACGCAGAAGCTTACATCGACAAGCTGCAAGAGCTGGATCAATCTTTTGAGGAAGCCTTGAAAGCTGCCAAGCGAACCGAGTTTATTACGCAGCACGCAGCGTTTGGATATCTCGCGAAAAGGTATGGCTTGACACAGATTGCAATTGCCGGTCTTTCTCCAGATCAGGAGCCTTCTCCGGATCGAATGGCGGAAATTATTACGTTTGCGAGAGAGCATGACGTAAAAACGATCTTTTTCGAGAAGCTGGTTCAGCCTAAGGTGGCCCAGACCATTGCCAATGAAATTGGAGCCAGGACCGATGTGCTGAATCCGCTGGAAGGCTTAACAGAAGAGGATTTGAAGCAAAATCTCGATTATATCGGCGCTATGGAAATGAACAGAGATGCTTTAAAGAAAGCTTTAGTGGAATAGAGAGGACAGTATATTCGGAAGTGAGGTAGACAGTCACATAGCAGATGTCATTAGCTTGCAAGGGAGCGTACAGTATGAAATTTTTAACGAAAGAATGGTATGAACTGATGCAGAAGACAAGCTATCATCTAGGATTGGAAGAAGAACCTAGAGCAGAGAAGTATTCGGAGCGCTTGTATGAGGAGGTTTATAGTCAAGAGCTGGAAAAATGGCTGGAGCTGCATCAGCAGATTGATTTGTTATCTCAAGCTGACGAAATCAGACAGCCATTACACGCCGATCAGGAAGCCGTGCGTTTTCGTGAAATTCAGCTTTACAAACAAGAAATGTTTAGACGTTCCCTGCCATCCGCCATTCTGAATCAGATTGCAGACCTTAGAGTATTTGCACTTGAAAAAGCATCCGCAAGCGTGATTTCTGCGCTGACTCAATTTTGTGAAGAGAATCATCAACTGGTGCAAAAAGCAAGCGAACAGTATATAGCTTTTCTGCACTCGCTTTCCACCGCTATAGAACGAGAACTGCTGCAAAACTTCAGTTTCCATGATTGCGTAATTACCGGCGTGGAACAAAATGAACAAGCTTTCACCATTCATTTAGATCCCACCGGTGGATTCACTGACATATGCAAGGTGACATTCGAGGATTACGTGATTTTGGAGCTGGATGGTAATATTCAAGGGGCGTGGTGGCTGTATGAAGAAGTATACCCGGTAAATGACAGCTATGAATTTCACGCATTATTGCAATCACCCCATGCCGGATTAACATATCTCACGATTTCAGATAAGAACGCAAGCTTTACATCCATTTAAATCGCTTTAACGTGGTTGAGCAAGACAGGGACAGGTTATTATTAAATGAGTTCGCTGACATAGTGATCCATTTTAGAGGACAACACGTATCCTTTGTAAACACATCAAAGATGCTTCGGTATCTAGAGGAGGGAGGTGAAACTCTTTCATGCAGAGACTGAAGGGTTCTTCTAACTGGCAAAGGTTATCCGCAGTCCTGATTCTGATCTGTGCCAGCTTCTGGATTCAGTCGGTAACCGCACCCACGGCCTCGGCGCTGCTTAAGGAAATCGTTGAACCTGTCTTGAAACCGGTAAGACCCGCTCCAGACCCATCAGAGCCAGCCGCGTCAAATGCAGAGAATGCGGAACAGAAGGGAATTCCATTAAAGGTACCCTCTATTCAGCTGGATACACCCATTATAAAGGTAAAGACACCTGAGGTCGTCATTGAGGCAGAAATAAGTCAACCGGCGGTGAGGATCAATACCTCAACGACGACGGTGGAAGCGCCTCTAGTGACAACCCAGTTGGGTGAGATTTCTGCGGACGTGAAGCCTGAGGGACGGCTTTTGCCGCAAGTGAAGGTGGAGGCTCCCTCGGTTCAAGTCGAGACGCTCGGCATTCAAGCTGAAGCTTCCAAAGCGACAGTTGCAGTGAAGCCTGATGAGGGGATCGTGCCTTCGGTTCAGATTCAATCTCCAGCCATTAAAGCGGTGACACCTGAGCTGAAGGCGAGTGTTCCAAGTGTGGAAGTTAAGGCAGAAGAGCCGCGGTCCAAGAGCAACCCGCCGGCTCAGTCTGTTCCAACGCCTGCAGATTCTGCGGTTCCTGTAGCATCTCTACAGAAAGATACTTCTTTTAGCCCGCAGACGTCGAGCAAAGCTCAAGAGGACGAAGTGGAAATCTCTGACACGGAAAATGAGGAGCGTAATGAACTCCCTAACCCGATCACAGAGGCTCCAGTACTTGTAAACGTTACGGATCAAAGTGATTCAGATCTTAACGTAGGCGAACCTGAAGCTGCTGTAAATGAGCAAGCGTTGGTGAGTGAGACCAGGTCGACTCCTTATCGTGGTAATGTTCGGGCTGGTGAGAACCAATCCAATGAGCCTGTGGCTTCAGAGGAAAAAATATCTTTGGCTGAGGAGACAAGTGGAAATACTTCCAACGATCCAACTCAGAAAAACACACGTCCGAGCGTTGCGCTGGTGCCTTTGAATACGTCCACCGGCTCGGCAGGCTCCAACACTGCTTCCAATTCTCTTGGAAACAGCGGTTCATCTTATCCCATAACTAACTTAACAGATAAGATTAGTGGAGTTTATAACTTAACCTCCGTTGTGCTTCAACAGCAGTATCTCCTTGGCAGTGACCAGTGGTCTCAACCACCGCCGGGTCAACCGCCGCAACAGCATACATTTCTCTCACCAATTGAAACCCAAACATTCAATTAAAAATGAGAAGGAGTGTATGTTAAATGAAAAAGGTACCGCAATGGGCGAAAATGTCGGTGTTGTCTGCAACTTTTGTACTTGGTGTCATGGGTGTTTCTCAAGAAGGCTATGCTTCATCCTATAGCAAGGGGAATTCTTCATTGGGGCTGGGTCTTGATACTAAGATTGGAATTCAGGTGGGCTCCCAGCATCATACAAAGACCAGTCACGATAGTTCTGGATATGCGTCCAAGAACCAGAGTGGTTTAGGTCTGGGGCTGGATCTGAATGCAGATCTTCAACTTCAGGCGGAGAGCGATGACTCTCGCAGCCATCATGAGGAAGGACATTCTCAGCACTCAAAGACTACCAGCAAAGCAGGCTTGGACGTGAACCTTGCGGCAGACGCTTCAGCACATCAATCTAGCTGGAGCCAGAGTGAGTATGGCAATAGCCATCATCATACCTCGGAATCTATGCAAAAGCAGCAATCCCAAAGTCAGCTGGGACTGGACATCAATGCCAGCAAGCAGCTGGAGTCCTCATCCAGTTATTCCACTGAAAACAATGAGGATACTGGTCATCGGGAGATCCATCGGGAAACGAAGCGTCAATCCAGTCAAGATGTCGGGTTGAGCTTAAATGCTGCAAAAGAGCAGGAATCTATGTCTCGCACCAACACGAGCTCAGAAACTAACGCAGAACAAGCTCGCCGTGAATCCAGCACCGAGACGTATACCAAGAGCTCGCGCAATTTGGGCCTCGACTTGAACGCTTCTAGCGAGAAAGAAACGGCTAGCAAGACGACGAAACGCGAGAGTGTAGAAGGCCGCAACGGTCAGGCTGAGCGTGAAGCATCTAGCGAAACGTACAGCCGCACTATGAAGGACTTCGATCTGGCGCTGAACAACGAGAAGGAATCGGAAAAGATGACGTCTTGGACGAAACGCGAGAGTACAGAAGGCCGCAACGGTCAGGCTGAGCGTGAAGCATCTAGCGAAACGTACAGCCGCACTGACAAGGACTTCGATCTGGCGCTGAACAACGAGAAGGAATCGGAGAAGATGACGTCTTGGATGAAGCGTGAGAGTACAGAAGGGCGCAACGGTCAGGCCGAGCGTGAAGCGACTAGCGAAACGTACAGCCGCACTGACAAGGATTTCGATTTGGCGCTGAACAACGAGAAAGAATCGGAGAAGATGACGTCTTGGATGAAGCGCGAGAGTGTAGAAGGCCGCAACGGTCAGGCTGAGCGTGAAGCATCTAGCGAGACGTACAGCCGCACTATGAAGGACTTCGACCTAGCGCTGAACAATGAGAAGGAATCGGAGAAGATGACGTCTTGGATGAAGCGCGAGAGTGTAGAAGGCCGCAACGGTCAGGCTGAGCGTGAAGCGACTAGCGAAACGCACAGCCGCACTGACAAGGACTTCGACCTGGCGCTGAACAATGAGAAGGAATCGGAGAAGATGACGTCTTGGATGAAACGCGAGAGTGTAGAAGGCCGCAACGGTCAGGCTGAGCGTGAAGCGACTAGCGAAACGTACAGCCGCACTGACAAGGACTTTGATCTGGCGCTGAACAACAAGAAGGAATCGGAGAAGATGACGTCTTGGATGAAGCGCGAGAGTGTTGTTAGATTCTAACAGATAGTTTCACGAGGCAGCTCACTTGAGTGTAATATGAAGCAATGAAATAAAGACATGGTGGAGTCTGGGAGTTAAGCCCAGTACCGCCATGTCTTTATTTTGGTGTATTGCCGCCTTTTTCAACACGTCGCCTCACAGTTGTATCACGGTCTATTTAAAGCTACGGCTTTAAAACAACCTTAATGCATTCATCCTCATGATCATTAAAGACCTTATAGGCTTCGCTGGCTTGATCAAGAGGGACTCGATGGGTAATGATCTCAGTGGGGTCCAGCTTGCCTTGATTAATCATATCGAACAGCATCGGCATCAGATGAATGACAGGGGCTTGTCCCATTTTCAGCGTTAAATTCCGCTCAAACATATTTCCTAGCGGGAACATGTTATATTTAGAGCCATATACCCCGGTTAACTGAATGGTGCCGAATTTACGAACAGCGACCATAGCCATCTCCAGTGCGCTGATTGTGCCGCCCTGCAGCTTCAGCTTTTGGCCTACGGCTTCAAGCGCACTCTTTTTACCATCCATTCCGACACAATCAATGACGATGTCTGCGCCGCCTTTTGTGATCTCGCGTAAATATTTACCGGTATCGTCGTATTCCTCAAAATTAATGGTTTCCACCTTATTCATTTTTTCAGCATGACGTAAGCGATAGGGAACATGATCGACCGCAATAACCCGCTTTGCGCCTTTCATCCAAGCGAATTTCTGAGTCATCAATCCCACCGGACCGCAGCCTAGCACAATCACGGTGTCGCCTGGCTTCATACCGGAATGCTCGACACTCCAGTACGCAGTGGGCAGTACATCTGACATAAACAGTACCGCCTCGTCCTCAAGCTCACTGGATTCAGGAATGACAAAGGGCATGAAATTTCCGTAAGGCACCCGCAGTAACTCGGCTTGTCCTCCTGCGTAGTCTCCATACCGGTCCGTATATCCAAAGTATGCCCCTGTATCAAACTCCGGATTTCCATTCGCGCGGTCGCACTGGCTCTCCATTTCATGGGTACAGTAGAAGCAGGAGCCGCAGGAAACGTTAAAAGGCAGCACGATCCGGTCTCCTTTTTTCACCTTGCTAACCTCGGGACCTACCTCCTCCACAATGCCCATCGGCTCATGTCCAATTACAAAATCCTTCTCGGTCGGAATAGCACCTTTATAAATGTGAAGATCAGATCCGCAAATGGCGGTAGACGTAATCCGGACAATAATATCATCGGCTTGCTGAAGAACGGGGTCCTGCACTTCTTTAACCTTTACATCATGTGCGCCTTGAAACGTCACTGCTTTCACGTGAAATCCCTCCTATTCAATTCAAAAGCCTACCTGTGATATACCCAATTCTTCAAAAAATATGCTATTAGATTCCACTTTGATAGTTTTACACAATCCTTGATTCTTGGTTATTGAGCCCTAAAAAATTATTTTTATGTAAAATCAAGCTGTAATACAAAATATTTTTGACAAAAATGTGGCTCATATGTGTCTAAATTATGTACAGTAGTGGTATATATAATGTAGAATAGGATGTAAGCACTTGCACTAATGGAGATCATTAAACACTTGAAATGGAGTTGACTACATGATGAAGTATGAAATCAAATATGCCACGCGAATGAAAGAAGTTATCTTTATGTCTTTTCTGTTTAGCGTTGTCATGTTTCAGATCGGGGTATGGACGAAATCCTCGTACCCGATTTTCTTTTACGCTCAAATTGCCGTGAATTTGGTGCTTGTGGGGGCTTTAATGATTGAAATGTATGCCCGCTTTGTAAGAAGAGGCGTTATGATCCAGAGCGATCATAAGAGTATTGTCATTAACGGCGAAGTGATCCGTGCTGAAGATCTGGAAGAGATTCGCATTTCCGGCTGCCGCAGTGCAGCATTCGGCCTCAAGCTTAAGGAAAGTAAGCGCATGCGTTATACGTTTAAATTTCTGGATTCCAAATGTGAAGGTGTCCGCGAAATCGTGAAATTTGCGGAAATGAACGGGGTCAATGTCATCAAGACTGGACCACAATCCCCGCTGATCGAAGCGATGTAGCTTTAAACCCTCTAAGAAGAGAAAGACTTCGGCTGAATATTCGGCCGAAGTCTTTTTTTATGGAAGCTATTCCTGCTTGATATGTGTTACAAACCAGTTCACGATATGTGATAAACGCTGCACCCGAAGCGCAGGATGTCCGCTTTGAGACAGGTTATGGTCAGCACCCGGGAAGCGAACCAGCGAGGTCGTCTTGCCGAGCCGCTTCAGGGCGATAAATAGCTGTTCTCCCTGTTCGATGGGACAACGCAGATCCTGCTCTCCATGCAAAATAAGCAACGGGGTATTGACATGCTGTACATACGCGAGGGGAGAATGCTCCCAGAGCTTGTTCAGATCTTGCCAAGGGTTGCCCTGAATCATGTCCTCTGTGAAGAAATACCCGATATCACTGACACCATAAAAGGATATCCAGTTTGAGATCGATCTTTGCGTCACCGCCGCTTGGAATCGATCTGTATGGCCGACGATCCAGTTAGTCATGAACCCGCCGTAGCTTCCGCCGGTAACCCCAAGACGGGAAGGATCAATACAATCATAGGCTTCAATGACGTAGTCTACCAGCTCCATCAAATCCTGATAATCCCGGCCGCCATAATCGCCTCGCACCGTATTGACATGTACCTGGCCGTAGCCGTGACCGCCGCGTGGGTTGCTGTAAATGACGGCGTATCCGGCCGCCGCAAGCAGCTGGAATTCGAGCATGAAGGTATGTCCATACATCGCCTGGGGACCGCCGTGAATTTCAAGCACAGCAGGTGCTTTTTGCCCCTCTTTCAAATGGGTCGGCTTCATGATCCAGCCTTGAAGGCTCCATTCATCCTGTGTCTTAAACGTAAACGACTCCGGCAAGCTGAACTGCAGCTCTGACCATAGCTCGTTATTGACATTCGTTAATGAGATTTCTATGGAATGTGAATTCTGGAGCACATATAAATCACCCGGATGAAGCGGATCGGCGGAGGCCAGTATCAATCGCCCGTCGTGTGCGACACCGAATTCATATACTTCCCGCTCACCGGTGGTTACTACGTTCATGCCAGAGCCATCGAGCTGGTATGCGGCAACGTGGACACTTCCCTGTTGACTGATCTGAACATATACAGTGCTGCCATCGGTGCTGAATTGTGGCTTGGAGCCGGCACCCGCTCTCATATCACTGACACCGCTGTGCCCGATCTGAATATCCAGCACACTGTACATAGCTGTACACGATCCACCCTGCAAGGGAAGCAGGTGAATCCGGGTGAGTGTCGCCAGGCCGCAGCTCAGATCATCGGCTAACAGCAGGAGCTGACTGCCATCCGGAGTGAAGGAGACGGAGTGAATGGAGAGGCTGCTGTCAGTCATCTTTTGTGTAGATAAATCCTGCAGCTGGACTGTAAATACATCATCTATACGTGAGAGATCTGCATCACGGCAAGCCTCTGAAGAGACAGAGGTCACATAGGCAACACTAGAGCCGTCGGGTGCCCAAGCATAATCAGTGACATCAAAATCTCCTGAGGTGATACACCGGGTCTCCCGCGTTCCGGACAAAGATACCAGGACCAGATGTGACCTTCGGTTATTCCATAAGCCGCTTCCGTCCGATTTATATTTGATCCGATTGAATACCTGTGCCTCTGGCAGCTTGACTTGATCGTCGGCTGCAGGATCGTCCTCTTCGCCAGATGCAATTTGACTCTTCACGAGCAGTGCGGTCCCGTCTGGCGACCATTGAAAAGAGCTGGCCCCGTGCTTCAATGATGTTACACATTCGGCTTCGCCTCCACTCATGGGCAGCATGAACACCTGTCGGTTTGATCCGCACTTGCGAAGAAATGCAAGCTGGCTGCCGTCTGGGGACCAGGCAGGGGAAGAGTCCTGTTCTCCTTGTGTAAGCACTCGTTCCTCCGCTCCATCATGGGAAATCAGACGGATGTGCGAGGTATAGCCTTCTCTGCTTTCTGATACTTCCTTATACACATAAGCGGTTAGATCCTGAACAGGAGAAACCGCCGGTTCACTAACCCATTTTATGCGGTATAAGTCCTCGGGGGTAATCATTCTCTTGGTCGTCATGTCATTCTCCTCTCAGACAAGCGTGATGTTTTACAGACATAGCCACATTATTACAGAAAAATATATGAATTACTACTCCACATCCTTTATAAACAAAGAAAAACCAGCCCATTAATCATCAGCTGGTCAAATCTTTTATATAAAATTAGCTGCTGCAGCCTCCGCCGCAGCTGCTGCAGGAAGAGCCGCCGCTATCCGAGCCGGAGGAGCCGTTGTCGCTTGATTCTGAAGAAGAGGAGCCATTGTCATTGCCGCTGTCACGATCTCTGCTGTCATTGGAGCTGCAAGCGACGCCTGTGCTGCACGACGAATGACTCTGGGCTCCTTTACGGGCTTCTTCCTCCATCATCATGAAGCTGCTGTATTGTTCCGGCTCATGCCAGGAGAAATATACGGCAGATGCCAGCAGGAGCTCTGGCTGGTTCAGACTGAGCCTTTCTTTGCCAGGCTGCCAGTTCTGCTGATCCGCCTGAACAAGACGCTGATGCAGTCTCTGGACAACAGCTTCTATAGCTGTTCTTGCTTCAGGCATATGATCATACTGCAGCTGATTGAACCTCCCAGGGGGAGATGACATGTCTTCGAGGTGGAGGTAAGACTCCAGCTCTTTCTTAGGCAGCGGATTCTTAAAAAAGCTTCCCCAAATGCTTTGACTGTAAGCATTTAATCCGAACAGCTCTGTGTAGACGGTATCGAACCATGCCCGCTCGTCCGGTATAGGGGCAGATGGTGCTGCACTTGGCGCATGGTGAAGCATATCACCGAGATATTGCTGCGAGAATGCCTGATAATCCCGGGTAAACATCAGCATCTCGTGCCATATTTCATCGACCTTGGAGCTAAACATCGGCACCTGCTTCAGCACAGCACAGAGGATAAAGAAACGCTGAAGCTCTACCCAGCGCCACTCGTATTCCTGATCGGAAAGGGCCGGGTGGTCATTCATGACCCTGTGCTTGACACGATCTATGTAATCTTGCGGCAAGGACTGACTGAGCTTGACGCTTAACCAATAAGCGGGGCTGTCCCGATCGGCCACGGGTGGAGGGGCCGGCGCATTTTTCCACAGAATCTCGTGAGAGGCAGCTGAACGGCGGGAGAAGGAGGAATTGTTTTTTTTCTGACGCTTGCCATATACAATCATGATCACGCATACCACAATAATGATGAGGACAATGGTAAAATCATTCATGAGCACAAGCTCCTTTCAAGGGATCTTGCTAACATTATCCCAGAATGGGAATTGTACTGTAAAGCTGAAATGAGGAGGGTAAGTGGAAGTCTGCAGTGTGCCGTGCTTGAAAAGCTGTGATCTAATGTGGGTATAATGGAGGTATAAACAGGCTTGTCGGGAAGAGAAGGCGGCAACTGCAAGAGGGGGGGAGTAAGCGTGAATGAGCCATGGCTGGCAGTTCAGCCGTATTACAAGGTTGTCAGACGCGTAGAGGCTACAGAGCAGATTGTACAAGAGGAGGACCGGGAGCTGCTGATGTCCCCCCAGTGCATTGAAAGCCAGAATCGGACCTTTAACATGAAAGACGTGTTTGATATTTCGTATCGGAATCTGGGAGCGTCTGGGGGCATGCTGTATTTACATACCCGCTTTGGTGTGTATTCTTATCTCGTCAGAGAAGATCCAAGCCCCTTCATCAAGGAATTCAAGGAATTGCCTACGGCTTCTGAATAATACGAATGTATTCCCGAGGCTGAAAAGGAACGTCATGGTCCTGAAACGATTCGCTGCGGGGAAAAGAGGTTATAGTGTAATCAGGATCTTCAGATTCTCTATGTGCTGGTAATGAAAGCTGCTCATGCATCCAGGCAGCCCCGGCAAACAGCAGTATAAAAAGAAAACCGCAGATTATGGCCTTTTTCTTCATGTTATGAATCACTCCTTCATATAGAGTGATGTCCAGCCACATGACTTTTCATTCATGCGCTTTGACAAAGCTATGATTTATAGGCTATACTGGTCTTCGGTTTAAACTTAGTGTTCATGTACAAATACATATGCTAGTCCCGGAGGAGCCTGCCAAATGTGGGCTCTTTTTGTGTTTTTTAGAGTTTTTATGGATTGAAGTGGAAATACTTTGGAAAGACATTCATTTCTTAAGGAGGAATCATCTTGTCGCTTCTTCACATTGCCATTTTGGCACCCCTTTTGTATGCCGCTGTGGCTGGCATGTTCGGCTTAAAGGTGAAAAGACTGCACACCGGCTGGATTGTCCTGCCGCTGCCCGTTTTCATATTTGCCTATTTCCTGAGCCGGATACCGGTCGTTCAGCAGAAAGGAGGGGAACTGTACGAAATTCCTTGGATTCCGTCTCTGAACATTCAATTTTCTGTCGTTTTGGATGGGCTTAGCCTGCTCTTTTCCCTGCTGATCTCCGGAATCGGGATGCTGGTGGTTCTATACTCCATCTATTATATGGATAAAAAGAAAGAGGCAGTGCACCGCTTCTATGTCTATCTGCTTCTGTTTATGGGAGCCATGCTCGGTGTCGTGCTCTCGGACAACATGATGGTGCTGTACGGGTTCTGGGAATTAACGAGCATTTCCTCCTTCCTCCTGATCGCGTTCTGGTACCACCGGGAGCGGTCCAGATATGGAGCTATGAAATCCATGCTCATCACGGTGTTCGGGGGACTCGCGATGTTCACCGGCTTCCTCATGCTTTCGATCATGGCGGATACGATGAGCGTGAGAGAGCTGATCAGCCGGTCGGCTGAGATCATGAACCATAGCCTCTTTATACCGGCCATGCTGCTGCTCCTTCTCGGCGCATTTACCAAATCGGCTCAGTTTCCGTTTCACATCTGGCTGCCGGATGCGATGGAAGCCCCGACGCCGGTCAGTGCATATCTTCACTCGGCTACGATGGTAAAGGCCGGCATCTATCTGGTGGCAAGGTTTACACCCGTGTTTGCCGGACAGCAAGCGTGGTTCTGGCTGGTCTCCGGAGCAGGTCTGTGCACCTTGATCTATGGCTCGGTCAAAGCCGTCAAGCAGACAGACCTGAAGGCGCTGCTGGCGTTCTCTACCATTAGCCAGTTAGGCCTGATCATGTCGTTGTTCGGACTGGGCTCGGTATCCGCTTATTACAGCGGCACGCCGGAAGCTCTGTATTACACGAAGGCGACCACAGCGGCGATCTTCCATCTGATTAACCACGCCACCTTTAAGGGAGCGTTGTTTATGGTTGTCGGGATCGTCGATCATGAAACCGGCACGCGGGATATCCGCAAGCTCGGCGGCTTGATGGCACTCATGCCGATTACATTTACGATCGCGGTCATTGGAGCCTTTTCCATGGCGGGCCTGCCTCCGTTCAATGGCTTCCTCAGCAAAGAGATGTTCTTCACCTCTGTCCTGAATGCAGCGAAGCTGGATTTCTGGAGCCTGGACACCTGGGGCGTGCTCATTCCTGTCGTGGCCTGGGTAGCGAGTATTTTCACATTCGTATACAGCATGATGCTGGTATTCAAAACCTTCAGAGGCACGTATAAGCCTAAGGAGCTGATGAAAACCCCGCATGAAGCACCGCTTGGCATGCTGATCCCGCCGGTTGTGCTAGCTTCTCTGGTCGTGATCCTGGGCTTCTTCCCGGGCCTGGTTTCCCATTCCCTGATCGAGCCGGCGATGGCTGCGGTTATGCCAAGCCTGCTGTCAGAGGGAGAGCAGTTTGATGTTCATATTACGTTCTGGCATGGCTGGAATCTGGAGATTATGATGACGCTCGGAGTCATTGTGTTCGGCTTTATCATCTATCAGCTGCTGGGCAGATTCCGGCTGTTAAGCACACCGCTTTCGGACCGCTTCACGCTGAATCGGCTGTATGACCGGTCGCTTGAAGCTTACAACCGCGGCAGCCGCCGAATTACGAAGACCTATATGACCGGATCGATTCGGCATTATGTTATCTACATTTTCGCTGCCTTTGTGCTGCTGCTGGCCTATTCAATCGTCCAGTCCGGCGGCCTCTCGGTGGATGTTTCAGGCTTTGCCCCGATTTCTTTTTATGAGGCTGTTGTGATCATCGCGCTGATCGGCTCTGTGCTGGTGCTGCCGTTTGTGCAGAATCGGTTGATTGCCATTATTCTCACAGGGATGTCCGGGTATATGGTGACCCTGTTCTTCGTTCTGTTCCGTGCGCCGGATCTGGCGTTAACCCAGATGATTGTGGAGACGGTTTCTGTCATGCTGTTCCTGCTCTGCTTCTATCATTTGCCGAAGCTGAGCAAGGAGCAGGTGAAACCCAGCTTCAAGTGGGTCAATGCAGTGATCTCGGTTGCGGTAGGCATCATGGTTACGATGCTGGCACTGGGCGCAGCCAGCAATCCGATGTTTACAGCCATTTCCGATTATTATTTGGAGCAGAGCAAGCCGCTGGCCGGAGGCAAGAATGTCGTGAACGTCATCCTGGTGGACTTCCGGGGCTTTGATACGCTGCTTGAAATTATGGTGCTTGGCATCGCAGCACTCGGCATTTATGGACTGATCAAGATCGATTCCGGAGACGAGATTTTGGGCTTCGGGGCAAGACGGGTGGATACGCTGCTGCCAGGCAGCAATGATGTAATTCTGCGCACGATTTCGAAGCTGGTCGTGTTTATTATTTTGACGTTTGCACTTTATCTGTTCCTGTCCGGGCATAACAGCACCGGCGGCGGCTTTATTGGCGGCTTGATGACGGCGGCAGCGCTCGTGCTTCTGTCCATGGCCTTTGGCCTGAACATCAGCCAGAAGATCATTCCCGTGAATTACCGCACATTGATCGGAGCGGGCCTGCTCATTGCGCTGCTGACGGGGATCGGGTCATTCCTGTTTGATGCTCCGTTCCTCAGTCATACCTTTGATCACTTTATGCTTCCGCTCCTGGGAGATACCGAGCTTGCGACGGCCGTGCTGTTCGATCTGGGTGTATACCTCGCGGTTGTAGGCGTCACGATGACGATCATCTATTCCATCGGGAGGGACAATTAGTTATGGAATTATATATGGCAATAGCGATCGGCGTTCTGTTCGCCGTGGGATTGTACCTGATTCTGTCCAAGAGCCTGCTGCGGATCATTCTGGGCACTTCACTGCTAACGCATGGCATTCACCTGCTGCTGCTGACGACGGCGAAGCTGAAGACGGGAGCGGCCCCGCTGCTGGGCGAGAAAGCAGAAGCTTATGTAGATCCACTACCCCAGGCATTGATTCTGACTTCCATCGTGATCAGCTTTGGAGTAACCTCCTTCTTCTTCGTGCTGGCCTATAAGGCATACCAGCGCCTGGGCACGGATGATATGGAAGAGCTGAGGGGGAACGAGGATGAATAATTGGGTTGTGCTTCCACTGCTGCTTCCGCTCGTTACAGCAGTGATTCTGATCTTTCTGTCCAAAAAGGTTCGGCTTCAGCGCGGAATCAGCCTCGTCAGTGTGCTGATCAATCTGGCTGTCACTGTCCTGCTCGTAGGTCAGATCAGCCGAGACGGCATTCAGACCTTGTATATGGGCGGGTGGCTTCCGCCATACGGAATTGTTTTTGTCGCTGATATGTTTGCAGCACTTCTAGTGCTCATTACACTGGCAGCGGCTGCAGCATCCCTGTTGTTCGCGTTTCGAACCATCGGAGAGAAGAGGGAGCAATACTACTTTTACCCCTTTGTACAGTTTTTGCTGGCCGGAGTGATTGGCTCTTTTCTGACGGGAGATTTGTTTAACCTGTTTGTCTGCTTTGAGGTTATGCTGATCTCGTCCTACGCTCTCATTGTGCTGGGCGGAACCAAACGGCAGCTGCGCGAAACGCTGAAATATATACTGATCAATATTCTATCTTCCACCCTGTTCGTGGCTGCTATGGCTTATCTGTATGGAGCGGTAGGCACGCTGAATATGGCTCACTTGTCGGAAAGGGTGGCAGAAGCGCAGCAAGGAGGCATGCTGAACAGTATTGCAGTCATGTTCCTCATCGTCTTTGCACTGAAAGCCGGACTGTTTCTATTCTTCTGGCTTCCCGGGTCTTACAGTGTACCGCCAACCGCGGTAATTGCCCTGTTCGGTGCATTATTAACCAAGGTCGGCCTATACGCGCTGATTCGCACCTTCTCGCTCATTTTTTATCATGATCAGGGCTTCACCCATTCGCTGATTGGCTGGCTGGCTGCTGCCACCATGCTGCTGGGTGGCCTTGGCGCAGCGGCATACAAGGATATTCACCGCGTGCTGAATTATAATGTAATTATCAGTGTTGGTTTTATCGCGTTCGGCTTGTCTGTCGGTACCCGTGAAGCCTTTGACGGAACGGTGCTGTATCTGCTGCATGACATGATTGCTAAAGCCTTGCTGTTCTTGCTGGGAGGAATGATCATTTCGGCAGCGGGGAGCAGCAGTCTGAATCAGATGGGAGGGCTGATCAAGACCTATCCGGCAGTAGGATGGATGTTCTTTATCACCACTCTGGCGCTGGTCGGTATTCCTCCGTTAAGCGGCTTTGCAGGGAAGCTGCTCATCGTCTCCGGCGGAATCTCCGCTGCGGATTACTGGCTGACGGGGATTGCCGTGTTCTCCAGCCTTATGGTGCTGTACTCCCTCATGAACGTCTTCATTGGAGCTTTCTGGAGAGATGATCCTATGCTGCCGGCCGTAGACCGCAAGAAATGGCCCGCACCCGTATATGTTTCAGTTACTGCGTTATTAATTATTGTCCTCGGCTTCGGACTAGGAGCGGAATGGGTGTATTCTTTTGCCGGGCAAGCGGGTGAAGTGCTCTCCAATCCGTCACTTTATATCGATGCCGTGCTAAAGGAGTAATGCTGATGGGTCATCAAATCCTGCTCAATATTATTATTGCTGTTGTCTGGATGTTCTTGTATTCCGATTTGTCCGCTGCCCGCTTTATACTAGGCTATATCATCGGTGCCATTCTCATTGGGATGCTGAACCGCTTTTGGACTCAGGATTTCTATTTGAAAAAGCTATGGTCTCTATTCAAGCTGCTGCTGCTCTTCCTCTCCGAGCTGTTAAAATCCAGCTTCGCGGTCATTGCGCAGGTGCTTCGCCCCCGGCTTGATATTCGCCCCGGCATTTTTGCTTATGATACGGAGCTGAAATCGGACTGGGAGGTGACCGTGCTGTCACTGCTGATCTGCCTGACGCCGGGCACGCTGACAATGGAAGTATCGCCGGATAAGAAAACCTTATATATTCACGCTATGGATATTGATGATGTGGATCAGGTGTCCAGCCAAATCCGGAACACGTTTGAAAAAGCCATTATGGAGGTGACCCGCCGATGATGGACGTACTGCTGATGGCCTCACTTGCCGTGCTTTCTCTGGCTGTACTGGGCTGCGTATACCGCCTTATTGCCGGTCCCTCAATGAATGATCGGATTATTGCCCTGGACACGATCGGAATCATTCTGCTGTCCATCGTGGCGGTTCTTTCGATGCTGCTGGAGACGATGTATTATTTCGATATTATTCTGCTGATCGGCATTCTGACCTTTATCGGCACGACGGCTCTGGCGAGATATATAGAGAGGGGGGACGTCATTGAACGCGACAATGATTAAAGAAGTCGGGGAACTCTTGATCGGCTTGATTGTGCTGGCAGGTGCTTTGCTTAGCGCGGTCAGTGCTTTCGGGCTGATTCGTCTGCCGGATGTGTATCTCCGTTCCCATGCCGCGACCAAGAGCGCCACACTTGGCGTGCTCCTGATTCTTACGGGAGCCTTCCTGTACTTTATGGTTTATGTCGATCATATTAGCGCGAAGCTGATCCTCGGGATCATATTTGTATTTATTACATCTCCGGTGGCTGGTCATCTCAACGGCAGGGCTGCGTACCGCTCGGGAATTCCGCTGTGGGAGAAGAGCCAGCATGATGAGCTCGGTCCGGTAATCCGGAAGCAATATCAGGATCAGGCCGATGCTTCCCCCAAGAAGCGGGCCACTCGCAATGACGTGACCCAAGGTTAATGTCAACTTATCATTAGTGAATAAGCCCGTTAGAGCCTTCCGCCGCACGGATGGTTCTAACGGGCTTATTTGTAATCTGATCTGATCCATGTTAAGCGTGATGATAACGGTTCTCCAGTTTCTTGCCGCCAAGCCAGAGTAAGCCCAGCACAGCAACGGCGACTATAATACGCCACGGCTGTTGAATAAACCCCTGCCAATCATGGCCGATAAAGGCAACCATGAAGATCATAACAGCCTTGCCGGAGAGAACTGCAATCATAAACGTCGTCACGGGAACTGAGCTGATGCCGGCTGCAATGTTAACCAGCGAGGACGGAGTGAAGGGGAAGCAGTACAGGATAAAGATGGGGGTGAAGCCCTTATCCTCGATCCAGTGAAAAAAACGCTGAGCTCCCGGCATCCGTCGCTGTATCCATTCCCCCAGCCGGCCCCCGACCTTGCGCACAAGCCAGAATACAGCCAGCGCTCCCAGGGACACGCCGATCCAGGAATACAGAAAGCCCAGCCACAGGCCGTATGCGGCAGCATTGCCCATGACGATAACAATCAAGGGAAGGAAAGGCAGGAAGGCCTCGAAGAAAGAAATAAGAATGCCGGGGAGCGGGCCCAGGCGGGAATACTCTTGCAGCCAGGCCTCAATTTGACCCATATTCAAGTGTTTAAGTGTTCGTAGTGCTTCCTGTAACCAATCCAGCATGATGAATTTGATCGCTCCTGTTCTTGTCCGATAAATTTATGTCTTTAATCCAAACATACCCTGAGTGTTAAGCCTTGAAGCTGCTGCTTACACGGGGAGATCCAGCGGCGGGCGGGCGTGGCATTTCCGGCATACCGGTACATACGATTCATTGCCACCAATTTCAATCTGTTCACCGGAATATATAGGCTGACCGTTTTTTAATCGCAGGTTCATGATCGCCTTACGTTCGCAAAACCAGCAGATCGTCTTCATCTCTTCAATTTTATCAGCATACACGAGCATCCAGCGGCTGCCTTCGAACAGCTCGTTGCGGAAATCATTCTTCAGTCCGAAGCCCATCACGGGAACATGTAGCTCATCCACAATCCGAACGAGCTGCAGGATGCTATCCTTGGACAGGAACTGGCATTCATCAACCAGCACACAGAAGGGCTTTGGAGAATGCTGGGAGACGATTTCATAAACATCTGTCTGCTCTGAGATCGGAGTGGCCTTTCGTCTGAGGCCGATTCGAGAGGACACATAACCCACCTCATCCCGGTCATCTAACGCAGAGGTGAAGATCAGCACAGGCTTGTTCTGCTCCTCGTAATTATGGGCGACCTTCAAAATTTCGATCGATTTTCCGCTATTCATGCTGCCATATTTAAAAAATAACTGAGCCATGTGACAATCCTTTCTTTAAACCGCCTAATTTCTTCATACCAGCTTATGTAAATGCTTAAGGCAGGGACTATTGTACCTGTATGCTTACCCTAAAGTCAAAGATTGAAATGAAATTGAGTCCCTGGGCGTAGACAAAGGTTTGCATATGCTGTTCAAAGCCATGCCCAAAATGAAGTAAGCTGGTCCTTGGGATTTGGAATTCATGAACGCTGCAGGCATAAAGGGGTTTGAAGTCCTGATGCTCGATACCTATTCACTCTAGCTGGAAGCTGTTTCGAAGCTTACACATGATAACAGGAATGTTTTTTTCTATTCATTTCCCGATGAATTTGTTATAACTGATAATGGAAAAGCTTGTGCAATGACAAACATCTTCTATGGAGTGAGTCTGTTGTCCATTCATAAATTCAAATTAATGTTTATCCCGCCGATCGTGCTATTCATCATTATAGCTTCTTCGGTGCTGGATCTGGAGAGCAGCCTGCCGCTGATGCTTCTCTCCTCGGTACTGCTGACCGGCAGTATGTGGCTGGAAAAAAGATTTCCTCATATCCTGCTGCTTCAATTCGGCCTGCTCGGTATTTTTCATTATGCCAGTCAATTAAACTGGTGTCTGCTGCTTTATTACATTCAGATTACCGGCGTCATCCAGTACAACTGGAGATTCAAGCATATGCTGCCCTGTGCGGCGCTAATTACGATTCAATATACGGCCATTCGATTAACTTACTCGCCTCTCACCACGTATTCCTTACTCGTATCGGTATTCGATATTATTTCATCACTTGTCATCATTTCTACTTTCCATAACATCATTCGCATTGAAACCGAGAAAAAAACATTAGCAAAGCAAAACAACTACCTCATGAATCACGATCCGCTCACCGGCTTCCTCAATTATGAAGGCTATATGAAAAGAGTGCAGCAGCTTACACTGAGCCGCACCGCGTTTCGTATCGTTCTGCTGGACATTAACAATTTCCAGTCCCTGAACGCCAAGGATATGACGTCGGCTAATGACATCCTGGTCCGTTTCTCGGTGCATATTCGCCGCCATTTCGCCGAGATGCTTGCCGCGGCGCGTTATGCCGGAGACCGATTTGCAATCTTAATTCCGGCATACAGTGAGGTGAAGGGTCTGGACTCCTTTGAGGATTTAGGAGTTCAGATCACCTACAGTGTAACCACGTACCCGGAGGAAGCCGGGACGTTTCAGGAGGTTATCAGTAAAGCCGAGGATCGGATTTTTCAAATGCGGCGCGAGACCTGGCTGAAGAGCCAGGAGGAATTTATCCGTTCTGCCAAAATGAAAACCGTCGGCGAGCTGGCTGCCGGCATGGCCCACGAAATCCGGAATCCACTGACAGCAATCCGTGGCTTTGTCCAGCTCTCCAAGGTGCAGAATTATAATATTCAGCCTTGGTACAACGTTATCATGGGGGAAATTACACGGGTTGGGGAGCTGACCGCCGAGTTCCTGCAATTTTCCAAGCCGCATATGAGCAATATGAAGCTGGACAGCTTGAGCGGCTGTATGAGCAGAGTGTTCTCGCTTTGTGAATCCGAAGCCGCTTCAAGGGGCCACGCCTTCACGATGGAGCAGGTGGAGGGTGAGGTGACGGTTTATATGGATCGTGACAAGATCATCCAGGTCCTCATCAATTTGATTCGCAATGCGTTTCAGGCCATGGAAAATACGGGTCACGTCCATCTCTCGTTACTCACGGGGGATGAGCCCTGGGCTCTAATCTCCGTCAGGGATAATGGCACCGGGATTCCATCTGAAGTGCTGGATCGGATATTCGATCCTTTTTTCACGACGAAGGAGGAGGGGACAGGGCTCGGATTATCCCTGTGTCAAAAAATCGTTGAAGATCACGGAGGCTACATCACGGTTGAAAGCACACCTGGGGCGGGCACCACGTTTACCGTGAAGCTGCCTGTATCCTCCAGAGGCGGGGATGGCGGGCACGTCAACTCTGAAGCATCTAATGAATATTGAAAAAAACCAGCCCATTCAGGGCTGGTCCATAGGATACAATCCGCACGTGATTTAAAGCTCCACTTCAACCATCCAGCCGAACGGATCTGGCACGAGGCCTCTTTGGATGCCGGTCAGCGTAACGTACAGTTTGCCAGAGATCTCTCCGGTTACGCCTCCACCAATAACCGCCTTCTCATCCTTCCAGTTCAGCTCACCGATCGGGGAGATCACGGCTGCCGTGCCGGTTCCAAAAGCTTCTTCAAGCGCTCCGCTTTGCGCGGCGGCAAACAGCTCTTCAATCGAGATCGCAGTCTCTTCTACCGTCAGCCCCCAGTCTCTTAACAGCTGAATGATGGAGCTGCGGGTGATGCCGTTCAGAATGCTGCCATTCAAGGCCGGGGTGTACACAACACCGTTGATTTTGAAAAATACGTTCATGCTGCCGACTTCCTCAACATATTTGCGGTGTACTCCGTCAAGCCAGAGCACCTGGGAGTAGCCCTTCTGCTTGGCGATCTCCTGCGCCTTCAGACTGGCTGCATAGTTGCCCGCAGTCTTGGCTTCGCCAACACCGCCGCGTACGGCGCGGACATATTCATTCTCGACATAGATCTTGACCGGATTCACGCCCTCCGGATAATAGTTGCCAACCGGTGACATGATGATCATAAATTTATATTCTGCGGAGGCATCCACGCCGAGTGCCGGCTGGGTTGCAATCACATAAGGGCGGATATAGAGGGAATGACCGCTTTCTTCAGGAATCCAGTCCTGATCGACCTTGATCAGCGCATTCAGCGCCTCGAGTGCAAGATCTTCATCAATATGTGGAACGCCCAAGCGGTCATTGGAACGGTTCAAGCGTTCCATATTCTTTCTCGGTCTGAACAGAAGCACTCTTCCGTCTCCGGTCTTATAAGCCTTCAAGCCTTCAAAAATCGTTTGTCCATAATGAAACACTTTCGCCGCAGGGTCCAGGGAAATCGGCTGGTAAGGGACGACGCGCGGGTTATACCACCCTTGGCCCTCTGCATAATCCATAATAAACATATGATCTGAAAAATGAGTGCCGAAGCCACGCTCATTCGCAAGCGGTTTAGTCTTTTTGTGTGTGCTGAGTTCAATACTGATGCTAGTGCCCATACTGCCCATCGCTCCCTATGACATTATTCTTAATTGAATGCTACCATGTTAATAAGTATATTAAAAGTATCTATTTAGTTTCGGTATTATACCCTGACGGTATGAAAGAAGGAGAAGGTATGGATATACGGCAGCTGAAATATTTTTTGGCCATCGCTCGTGAAGGTCAAGTCACCCGTGCGGCCAAGAAGCTGAACATGGAGCAGCCCCCCTTGAGCCGGCAGCTGAAACAAATAGAGGAGGAGCTGGGAGTGCGGCTGTTCGACCGGAGCTCCCGGCATCTGAAGCTGACCTCGGCCGGCGTGCTCCTGAGGCAGCGGGGAGAGCTGCTGCTCACTCAGTTCGAGGAAGCCTTAAATGAAGTGAAGGAAACCGAAGAGGGTGTGAGAGGCATGCTCTCCATCGGCTCCGTCGTTTCCTGTGTATCCCTGCTGCCCGGGCGCATCCAGCGAATGCGGGAGGTGTATCCCCGGCTGACGTACAAGATCGTGGAAGGGGATCATACCTATCTCGGGGACCTGCTGCAAAAGCGGGTTATTGAGCTTATTGTAGCCCGCCTGCCCTTTGAAGCTTTTCACTATACAGATCCCTGTGAGGTGCTGCCGCTTCCTTCGGACCCGTTCGTGGCCGTGATCCCGAGCGCCTGGGCTTCGCGGTTCGGCGGTAAGTCCGCCATTAAGATGACGGAGCTCGCCGAATGTCCAATCCTAACCTTAAAGACAGACTATACAACGCGAATGCATGAATCCGTCATGAACGAATGCCGAAAGCATGGCTTCGAGCCCCAGGTTATTTGTGAATGCTCCAGCGTTTCTATTATTATGTCACTGGTGGCTGAAGGCATTGGCGTGACCATTTTTCCAAAGTCCGTCATGTCCATGTCGATGGGGCGCTTGGTGACCATGCTGGAGATTGAGGATGCAGCACTGCAGTCCGAGGTGGGCATCGTATGGCTCAAGAACCACTATTTATCCAAAAGTGCAGAGCGTTTCATCGACAGCTTCAGATCCGATCCAAACAATAATCCATAGAGGTGATTCTGATGATCTTGCATATTATGAACACGGTAGCCTGGAAAAATGCACTGGTCGCCGGCGAATACGCGCCTCCCAGTCTAAAGAAAGAGGGCTTTATTCATTGCTCTACTCCCGAGCAGCTGCTGAATGTAGCGAATACGTTTTATAAGGGCCAAAAAGGACTGTTTCTCCTCTATATTGATGAAAGCAAGGTGATTCCTGACATCGTCTATGAGGACTTATATAAGACAGGCAAGAAGTTTCCGCACATTTATGGCCCTTTGAACCTGGATGCCGTGGAGCGAATTGTGGAATACAATCCAGATCCTGACGATAACGTTCCTGGAGATGAACTGCCCCCTTCTTAAGGGGAGTCTGGAGAAGGAGGCCTTTTTGCGGCAGTTTGATGGGATGAGGTACAATAGACAAAGCCGGTGGAGACTAGCAATCGGCAAGATGCAACTAAACCGAGGTGCTTAATTATGACAACAACCGTCGTTATTGGCGGAGGAATAACAGGATTATCGACGTGTTATTATTTGCAGCGGGGGGATCGCCCGGCTGAGGATGCCATGAAACTGATCTTGGTGGAGGCAGAGCCGGAGCTGGGAGGCAAGATCCGCACGGTGTATAGAGAAGATTTTATCATGGAGACCGGAGCTGACTCGATCGTGGCACGAAAAAGCAATGTGCTCCCTTTCATTCAGGAGCTGGGGCTCGAGGATGCGGTCGTTTATAACGGTACTGGAACCTCCTATATATACACAAATGCGGGCTTGAAGAAGATTCCCGCTGATTCATTGTTCGGCATCCCGGTGGGAGTGCAGGCCTTAGTCGAGAGTGAGCTGGTTTCTTCGGAAGGAAAGCTGGAGGCATTAAAGGATCTATACACACCCAATGAAGTTTTTACCAAGGATGACTCCCTGGGCTTGTTCCTGGAGGCTTTTTTGGGACAGGAGCTGGTGGAAAAGCAGATTGCTCCCGTTATTTCCGGAGTGTATTCCGGTCAACTTCGGGATTTGACGATTGCATCCACGCTGCCGTTTCTTTTGGATTATAAGAATCAGTACGGCAGCATCGTGCAAGGACTTTATGAGAACAGGAAGCTTTATCTGGGTGCCGCGAACAAGAAATTCATCTCCTTCCAGGGGGGCATGTCTTTCTTGATTCAAAGGCTGGAAGAAAGGCTTTCCTCCGGAGGAGCTATCATTTATAAAGGGGTAGCCGCTGAAAGCATGGAAGCGTCCGGACAAGGCTATAAGCTGAGGCTGTCGAATGGATCTGTACTGGAAGCGGATCAGGTGGTGCTTAGCGGAGGCAGCGCTCCAACCCAGGCACTGCTTCAAGACCGAGAGCTAGATGAGATGTTTCAAGGCCTGTTGACGAAATCCATGATTAGCATCTATCTGGCGTTTGATATTCCCGATCACCGTCTGCCAAGCGATGGGACAGGCTTTATTAATGCGTCTGAGTTCGGATTAATATGTGATGCAAGCACCTGGAGCAGCCGGAAGTGGGAGCATACCTCCAAAAGCCGGCGCTTGTTAGTCCGTTTATTCTATAAAAGCTCCAATCCTCAGTATGATAAGCTGCGTGGCATGTCGGATCAGGAACTGGAGGATCTTGCGCTGCAGGATGTAACTGCTTCTTTAGGTTTAAGTGAGAAGCCGGTGGAGGCTGTCGTTACGAGATGGCAGGATAATATGCCGAATTATCATTTAGAGCATCGCCGCATCGTAGAGAAGCTGGAGGCCGCTATGCAAGAGCGGTGGCCCGGCGTTTATCTAGCCGGCTGTTCCTACTATGGAGTCGGTATTCCGGATTGTATCCTGAACGGGCAAAAGACAGCTCAGCAACTGCTGGGTTTGTTATCTGCGCAGCAAAGCTAAAGTGTTGGTGGTTGTATCATGTTAACCCGGCTATTGAGGAAAGAAGCACCTTTTCAAGAGAGGTGCAGCTGTCCTTGCTAGCTGGGTTATTTTACAAGTTGCTGTGAGCATGGATGTATGTTAAATTATAAATCTGCTCAAGAAATTGCAGCAGAACAAGCAAGCCAAGAGCTTGATCGCTAGGGTTGAGGATCGTATGGAAAGTTAGTCGTTCACACGAGGCTCTAAATCTTCTCGAAAAAAGTGCTTGCTAAATAGATAGACAGTGTGTTATGATCTAATTCCGGGTCGAAACAAGAGACTTCGGAAATGAGAAACAGAATTGATCTTTGAAAACTGAACAACGAGTGAGTTAAACCGATCTTGCCTTCGGGTGAGATCAATAATGAGATTTTATAATCTCGTCAGTTTTGAAATGAGCAATGGAACTCAACTTTCATGGAGAGTTTGATCCTGGCTCAGGACGAACGCTGGCGGCGTGCCTAATACATGCAAGTCGAGCGGAGTTGATGGAGTGCTTGCACTCCTGATGCTTAGCGGCGGACGGGTGAGTAACACGTAGGCAACCTGCCCTCAAGACTGGGATAACTACCGGAAACGGTAGCTAATACCGGATAGTTGATTTCGCTGCATAGCGAGATCTGGAAAGGCGGAGCAATC